>DATFUE010000560.1:0-2051 GCA_035261165.1 Myxococcota bacterium | reverse complement strand
GCCGATGGCGACGCGCGCCACCTGATTGCGCTTGCTCTGCGGCGTGGAAGTGTCCGCGCGCGCCGCGACGCGGCGCACGTCGCGACCCGAGAGCGGATTCGCGAGGATTCCGACGCTCGGCTCGCTGCCCGAGAGACTCACGGACACGTCATGCCGCGCGTCACTCCCGCGGGGTGCTCGGTGAAGAAGCGGTTGTCGCCGAAGCAGTCGTCGTCCGAGTCGGGGTCGGGCATCAGGACCGCGCCGCTCGCGAAGTCGACCAGGCTCGGCACGAACACGATGTCGGCGCCGGGCGGCGTCGGGCGCTCGCGGTCGGGGCTCTGGCCGTTCAAGAGAATCACGTTGCGTTCGACCCGCTGGTCGTCGGCGAAGGGATCGATGCGCCCGTCCGCGAGCGCGAACGGGCTCGCCACGGTCGCGAGTCCGAACGAGTCGTTGGCCAGGATGATGTTGCGCTCGATCGTCACGTGGTCGCCGCCGGCGTTCAGGATGCCCGCGCCGCTCGGAATCGTGCCGACCCCGTCGCCGCCGTCGGCCGACACTGGGTTGGGGAGGTCGTTCTGCACGATCGCGTTCTCCGAGATGCGCACGTGGTCGGTGATCGGCAGCGGGAGGTGCGGCCGCACGAGCACCACGATGCCCGCCGAGTTGCCGAAGATCTGGTTGTGGCGCAGCACGGCGAAGCTCGAGTTCTCGACGACCGCGCCGACGCCGCTCTCGGTCACCGCGTTGTTCTCGACGACGACGTGGTCGGAGTCGCCGATGTGGATCGCCGCCTCGCGGTGACCCGAGACGAAGTTGCTCGCGATGAGCCCGTGCGCGGAGCAGCGGGGCCGGATTCCGTATCCGCCGTTCTCGAGATACGCACCGCCGCGCACCGAGAAGCCGTCGACCCCGGTGAGTCGCAGGCCCGCGTGCCCGGCGCTGCGCACCGTGAGTCCGTCGAGCGTGAAGCTCCGCACCGTCACGGCGACGCAGCCGTCGGCGCCGACGCGCCCCTCCTCGCCGACGAGGATGCCGTAGCGGTAGCCGCGCGCGTCGATGACCGCGGAGCGCGCGCCCTCGATGCGCAGCCCGCTCTTGCGCACGTGCACGAGCGCGAGGCCGCCGTCGCCCGCGTACGTTCCCGGCTGAACCGCGATGGTGTCGCCCGAATCGGCGCGGTCGACCGCCGCCTGGATCGACTCACCCGGGCCCACTTCGATCGTGCGCCCGTGCGCCACGGCGGCGCTGCCCGCGAGCAGCGCGCAGGCGGCCAACGAGAGCGACCGCTTCATCGACTGAGACCTCCGAGCGAGTCGTCGCGCCGGGTGAGCACGCCCTCCTCGTAGCGCAGCACGGTGCGGAAGCCGAGCGCCTCGTAGCAGCGCAGCGCCGCCGCGTTCGCGGTGGCGACGTTCAGACCGACGAGCGGAACGCGCGCGCTGAGCTCGCGAGCGAGCCGCGCACACACCGCGCGCGCGAGCCCGCGCCCACGGCGCTCGGGGGTGGTCGCGACGTTGCCCAGCGCCGCGATGCCGTAGCGCTGCGAGAACACGTGCACGCCGGCCACGGACACCAGCTCACCGCGCTCGCGCAGCCCGAACCAGGGGAACAGCTCGAGCATGTAGGGCGCGTAGAAGCCGCCCGCTTGCTCGCCGTCGCGGTAGGCGCGCTTCGCGCGGAACTCCTCGAGCTCCGGCCCCTGCGCGGGCCCGAGTCTCTCGATTCCCGGGATCTCGAACTCCATGAGCGCGCCGGCGTCCTCGAGCTGCATCTTCACATACTCGCCGTGCGGCGCGATCTCGTGCGTGTCGGCGAACACGTTCTGGTAGCCGACCGGGAGGTTCACGAAGAAGCGCGCCGGGAGCTGCGGGAGCAGCGCGCGCACGAGCGCGAGCGTCGCGCGGTCGTGCGGCTCGGCCACCGCGTAGACGATCGGCAGCGCGAGCTTTTCGAGCACCAGACACAGCGCGTCGATCTCGCCGCCACTCGCCCGGGTGGCGAACCAGCGCGTCTCGGGCCAGAACGCGTCGTCTAGATCCGCGAGCGCGTAGATCTGCGCGGCCGCG
>DATFUE010000559.1:0-3351 GCA_035261165.1 Myxococcota bacterium | reverse complement strand
AACGCGACTCAGTGCGGAGTACGTTCGCTCGGTCGCTCGCATGGCTTACTTCTGGGCCTGGCCGATGATCAACATGCACAACCGCGCTGCGGCGTCCGGCAAACTGCCCGAGCCGGGACTGTTGGGGGGCGTCGTGCCGGGGGCGCCGCCGAATCGGCTCGCGATGCTGACAGACTACATGGTCCCGGAAGAGCGCGTGGCCACCTGCCCCAACCAGGACGTCGTCTACGGATCGTCCATCGTCACGCTCGATCGGGAGCCGGTCGTGGTCCAAGTGCCCGACTTCGGACAGCGCTTCTGGGTCTATCAGGTGGTCGACCAGCGCACCGACAGCTTTGCGGAGCTCGGCAAGATGTACGACACGAAGCCTGGCCTCTACCTGCTCGTCGGGCCGGATTGGAAAGGCGAGACACCCGCGGGGGTCGAGCGCGTGTTCCGCTCGCCGACGAACATCGGCAGCCTCGTCCCGCGCGTGTTCATGGACGACACCGCCGAGGATCGCGCGGCGGTTCAGACCGTTTTGACTCGAATCGACTTGTATCCGCTCTCCGCGTTCGATGGAAAGCCGAAGACCACGGACTGGAAGGCGCTCCCGAAGCTCCCCTCGGCGTCGCAGGGCAGCGAGGAGATGAAGTGGGTCGTGCCCGAGCAATTCGTCGACTCACTCGGGGCCGTACTCGAGGAAGTGCCGCCGCTCCCCGGGGGAGAGGCGATGTATGCAAGCTTTCGCGCCGTGCTCGCCGCGGCGCGCGCCGACCCGAACCTGAAGAAGGCGCTCACCGAGGGCGCGACCGCGGCGGAGAAGGAGCTCGTCGCGCCGCTGTTCCAGTTCCGCAACTGGGGTGTGCCCCTGCCTCGCAACTGGACCACGCAGAAGAATGGCGCGCAGTTCGGCACCGACTACTTCACGCGCACGGCCGTGGCGAAGTCGAACATCCTCGTGAACAGACCGAGTGAGACGACCTACACCTATCTCGACCTGGACGGAGCGGGCGGGCGGCTGAACGGGGGTCACAGCTACGCCATCACCTACCCCGCGGGCCAGCTCCCGCCGGTGAAGGGCTTCTGGTCGATCACGCTCTACAACAAATTCCACTTCTTCGAGCCGAACCCGCTCGGTCGCTACTCGCTGGGCACGAAGAACAAGGATCTCCACTACGGCGCAGACGGCTCGCTCACGCTCTACATCTCGGCCAAGCCGCCTGGCGACAAGTCGCTGCTGCCGAACTGGCTGCCCGCGCCGAAGGACGACTTCTCGCTCTTCGGCCGCGCGTACTGGCCGGAGGAGGCGATCCTGAACGGTACGTGGACGCCACCCGCGGTGGCGAAGATCGAGTGACCGCTCGCTAGCGCACGATCCGCCAGCAGTAGCGCGTCTTCGGGTCGGCGAAGTCCTCGGGCAGCGTGGCGCGCGAGAGGTCCTCGATCTGTGTTGCGCCGAGCGCGTCCGCGTCGAGCTTGAAGCGGCGGAAGTTCGTCGAGAACCAGAGAACACCGCCCGGTGTCAGGAGATTCAAGGTCGCGCGGATCAGCTTCACGTGGTCGCGCTGCAGGTTCATCTCGGCGCGCATCTTCTTGCTGTTCGAGAACGTGGGCGGGTCCAGCACCGCGAGGTCGTACGGCCCCTTGTCCCGGGCGAGAAACTCCAGCACGTCGGCGCGGACCAGCCGGTGCTCCGGGCGCTCGAGGCCGTTCAGTCGCAGGTTCTCGCCGGCCCACTCGAGGTAGGTCTTCGAGAGGTCGACGCTGGTGCTCGACACGGCGCCGGCCGACGCCGCATAGACCGTGAATGCGCCCGTGTAGCAGAACAAGTTCAAGAAGCGCTTGCCCGCGGCTTCGGCCCCGACCCGCGCGCGGGTCAGGCGGTGATCGAGGAACAGACCCGTGTCGACGAAGTCGCGCAGGTTCACGCGGAAGCGATGCCCGCCTTCGGCGACCGCGAAGTACGCGCCGCTCTCGGCGACCCGGCCGTACTGAGACGTGCCCGGCTGGCCGGCGCGGCGCTTGGCCACGGCCCGGTCCGGAGGGACCTCGAGCGCGGCGGCGGCGGTCACGCGCATGAGCTCGAGCCATGCGTCGTCGCGCTTGTCGTCGTCCTCTCGCGCGTACGCCGAAATGTGTAGGTGCGAGTCGTAGACGTCGATGACCAGCGGCAGCTCGGGGATGTCGCAGTCGTAGATCCGATAGCAGCTCACTTGCTCGCGGCGTGCCCACTTGGCGAGGTGCTTGGCGCGCTTGCGCAGCCGGTTCGCGAGCATCTCCCAGGGCGCGTCGCTCAACCCAGCACGCCCTCGCGTTCGAGTGTGCGGATCTCGTCCGCGGTGAAGCCCGCGTCGGCGAGCGCTTCGCGCGAGTGCGCGCCGAGCTCGGGCGCGCAGCCGCGCGGGATGATCTCCGCGCCCGCGAGCGAGAACGGCGCCGCCATCGTCTCGAAGCGGCCCTCCTTGGGGTGCTCGAGCGCGGCGAACGCGCCGATCGAGCGCGCCTGCGGACAGTTCACCACCTCGTCCAGGGTCGCGACCGGCGCCCAGATCAGCTTCTCGCGATCGAGCACGTCGGCCCAGTGCGCGAAGTCGTGTCCCGCGAAGTGCGCGGAGATCGCCGTCGAGAGCTCGCGCCCCGCGGCCTGGCGCTTCTGGGGCGTATCGAAGCGCGAGTCACTCACCCAACCCGGCTCGCCGACCGCCGCGCAGAAGCGCGGCCAGAACGGCTGTGAGTCGGGGTGCACGAGCAACAGCCAGCGCTCGTCCGCGGTCCGGTAGGTGTTCCAGATCGGATTCGCCGGCGCCGTGCGGTCGTGGCGCGGCGGCTGCGTGCGCGTGATCAGCGCGGCCGAGAGATCGCTCGCCAGCGTCCACATGCCGGTGCCGTAGAGACTCACTTCGGCGTACTGCGCGCGCCCGCTCTGGTCGCGCACGCGCAGCGCGAGCAGGGTCGAGAGCACCAGGTTCAGCGCGGTCGTGTGATCGCCTTGTCCGCCGCGACACAGCGGCGGGGCGGACGGCGGCTCGCCGAGCGAAGCCATGAGTCCCGAACGCGCCCAGAACGCCGCGAAGTCGAAGCCCGGCCGCCCCTGGTCCGGCCCCGTCGTTCCGTAGCCCGTGAGTGACGTGTATACGAGGCGTGGATTCACGGCCGACAGCTTCTCGAACGTGAGTCCGTACCTCTCGCGTCGCGGCGTGGTCAGATTGGTGAGGAACACGTCGGCGTCGCGCACCAGCCGCTCCACCACGCCGCGCGCGGAGGGCTTCTCGAGATCGACCACGAGCGAGCGCTTGCCGCGGTTGTCGATCTGGAAGGCCGTGTTCAGATCCGTGTCGTAGCCGAGGTTGCGCATGCTGAACAGGCGCA
>DATFUE010000558.1:0-3883 GCA_035261165.1 Myxococcota bacterium | reverse complement strand
GCCGGAGCACGGCTCGGACGCGACCTGGATGGAGACTCAGGGGAAGCGAGACGGCGACGTCTGGCACATCGACGGCACGAAGATGTGGAACACCGGTCTTCACGTCGCGACGCATGACTTCGTGTTCGCCCGCACCAGCGGCAAGCCCGGCGACCCGCGCGGCATCACCTGCTTCATCGTCCCGACCGAGACCAAGGGATTCAAAGTCGAGGAGTACCTCTGGACGTTCAACATGCCGACGGATCACGCGCGCATATCACTCACCAACGTGTGGGTGCCCGACGAGGCGATCTTCGGCGGGGAGGGGCGTGGCCTGCAGGTCGTGCAGCACTTCTTCAACGAGAACCGCATCCGCCAGGCGGCTGCGAGCCTGGGCGCGGCGCAGTTCTGCATCAACGAGTCGGTCGAGTACGCGAAGCTGCGCAAGCCGTTCGGCAAGCCCTTGTCGACCAATCAGGGCATCCAGTTCCCGCTGGTCGAGCTGCAGACGCAGTGCGAGATGCTGCGCGCGCTGATTCACAAGACGGCCTGGGGCATGGACACGACCGGGAACTTCTCGGTCTCTGACAAGGTCTCGATGTGCAATTACTGGTCGAACCGACTCTGCTGCGAAGCGGCCGACCGGGCGATGCAGGTGCACGGCGGACTCGGCTACTCGCGGCACAAGCCGTTCGAGCACATCTACCGGCACCACCGGCGCTACCGGATCACCGAGGGGACGGAGGAGATCCAGATGCGCCGCATCGCCGGCTACATGTTCGGATTCATGAAGCAGCGCGCGCCGAAGGGCGTTCAGGAAGACGCGTAGGTTGGCGGGCTTCGAGGAGTCACTCGCCGCGCTGCTCGCGAAGCGCATCGAGGGCTGTCGCGGGCTGTTGTCGGCGGAGCGCCTCTCGGGAGGGGCGAGTCAGGAGACGTATCGCATCCTGATCCGCAGCGACGCGGGAGAGCGGAAGCTCGCCATGCGCCGCGCGCCGGGCGGTGCAGCGGCGCCGGCCACCGCGGGGCAGCCGGGGCTCGCGACCGAGGCGCTCCTGATGCGCGCCGCGCTCGCGGCCGGCGTGCCCGAGCCCGAGGTCCTCTGGGTGCTGACGGAGGCCGACGGGCTCGGCGAGGGCTTCATCATGGAGTGGCTCGACGGCGAGGCGCTCGGCGCGAAGATCGTGCGCGATCCAGCGCTCGACGGAATCCGCCCGAAGCTCGCCGAGCAGTGCGGCGAGATCCTCGCGCGCATCCACGCGATCGACCTCGCCGCGACCGGGCTCGAGTCACGCCTGGCACAGATGACCCCCGAGGCCTTCGTGCGCCAGACCTGGCAGCGCTACCAGGCCCTCGATACGCCGCAGCCGATGATCGACTTCAGCGCGCGCTGGCTGCTCGAGCACCTGCCCGAGTCGTACGACGAGTCACTGGTCCACAACGACTTTCGCAACGGCAACATCATGGTGTCGCCGAACGGGGTCGTGGCCGTGCTCGACTGGGAGATCGCGCACATCGGCGACCCGATGCGCGACCTCGGCTGGATCTGCACCAACTCCTGGCGCTTCGGGCGCAGCGAGCTGCCGGTCGGCGGCTTCGGAAGCTACGCAGATCTGTTTCGCGGCTACGAGAAGGTCTCGGGCGTGAAGGTCGACCCCCAGCACGTGAAGTTCTGGGAGGTGTTCGGCTCGTTCTGGTGGTCGGTCGGCTGTCTCGGCATGGCCGAGCACTACCGCACCGGCCCGGACAAGACCGTCGAGCGCCCGGCGATCGGGCGGCGCACGTCGGAGTGTCAGGTCGACTGCGTGAATCTCCTGATTCCGGGACCGGTCGCGCTGATCGCGGCGGACGCGAAGAAGTCGAGCGTCGACATGCCGCGGATCGACGAGCTGGTCACCAGCGTGCGCGACTACCTGCGCGACGACGTGATGCGCGTGACTCAGGGCCGCACGCAGTTCCTCGCGCGGGTCGCCGGGAACTCGCTCGACGTCGTGCTGCGCGAGCTCGCCCTCGGCGAGAAGCAGCGCGCGCGGCAGACGGAGCGGCTGCGCGGCCTGCTCGCCGAAGGCGGCGATCTCGAGTCACTCCGTTGGTCTCTGGTGCGCCGCCTGCGCGATAACCGCATCGCTCTCGACCAGGTCGGGCTCGCCGAGTATCTGCGCGAGGCGGTCGTGAACCAAGCCGCGATCGACCAGCCGAGTTATAGCGGCCTCAAGACGGCCCTCGCCAACGCGCGATCCTGATCTTCCAGCCGCTGGCGTCAGAACGATACCGTGAAGCCGCCGGTCAGGAGCGGGCCGGAACGCACCAGGGTGTGATTCGGAACCGCTTGCGAGTCCTCGAAGTTGATCCACTTGCCTCCGCAGCCGAGGAAGAGCGTGGCGCGCACGGGGCTCGTCGGGAACAGGTGGTAGGCGAGGCGGCCCGTCACGCTCGAGAGCTGTGGCATGTGCGAGATCGGCAGCGACGCGACGCCGTCGAGCTCGAGCCCGAAGCCGTGCCCGAGATCGTAGGTCGCCTCGGCGCCAAGGCGCACGGCCGTCGTGCGATACGCGCGCGCGGCGCGCAGGGGTGTGGAATCGAGCGAGTAGGAGAAGTCCAGGATCGCGACGTCGATCTTGGGGAAGAGCTCGAGCCGACCTTCGTCCAGGTCGAACTTCCAGCCGGCGCCGAGATTGCCGACGTTGAGCTGAGTGGAGCTCTTGAACGGGCTTCCGGCCGCGAACGCCACGCCGTGACTGACGAGTGACTGCGACAGGGTCCCGGAGCCGCTGAGCTCGAGGCCCGAGTACCCGCCGAACACCCCGAAAGGTCCCCATTGGAGCCGGCCGGTCACTTCGTAGAACGCCGCGTCGTCGCTGCCGAGCTCGTGCAGCGTCGGGCGCCTCGAGCTGGTCGTGCCCGGATTGCCGCCCAGCGGCACTTGGACGTAGCCGGAAATGGGTCCGTAGAACGCCGCCCCGCGCAGGCTGAACGTCAGCGGGCTCGGCGCCGAGTCCGTCTCGTCCGCACCTGCGAAGGGCGGGACGAGGAGGGTCAGCGCAAAGGCGCACGCGGAGAGAGCTCGCTTCATCGTATCGCCAGCGGCCACAGATCCCATGGTAGGCCGCGCAACGCACGGAAGAAATCCGTGAGATCTCACTCAGCGGACGGCTAGCGCAGCGCCCAGCCCACCATCGGAAGGCCGCTGGCGGCGATCCACGCCGACCAGCAGGGCCGCGATCCAAAGACTCGGCTTCGCCTCGAGACACACCGCGAATCCGAGGCCGATCGCCGAGATCGCGATGCCGATCTCGATCCCGGGCAGCGGCACGCCGCCGAGCGCCAGGAAGCCGCCGAACGCCATCACCAGCGGAAAATCCCCGGCGCCCCGAGCTGCGCGCCCCAGATTCCGACGGCGAGCATCGCCACGACGTGGTCGAGCCCGAGATCGGGTGCAGGAGGCCGCTCGAGAAGCTGACCGCGCCGCCCGCTTGCGCGTGCGCGGACGCGACGGCCGGCCAGCCGAGCGCGGCACAGAAGCCTCAGGTCGAAGGACTCAGAACTCCCGGGCGAGCCAGCCGTGCGAGCGGAAGTACGGCTCGAGCTGCTTCGCGAGCGCGTCGGCCGTGCGCCTGGCTTCGGCGTCGACGTCGGCGCTCAGCTTCTCGCCGAGCCCGTGGGTCACGACCCCCGCCGCGGCCGCGACCGCGAGGTGTCCGCCGAGGCCGCCCGCGCCCATCGTCTCGGCCATCCCCGGCATGTACCCGCTCTCCATGTTCGTGTCGAACGACTCGAGCTTCTGCAGCCCCGTCGGCGTCGCCGCAAAGAGCTGTGCGCTCGCCTCGACGTCGCTGCGCCCCGCGCCGAGGCCGATCACCACGCGCTCGGCCTGATTGCCCTGATCGATGGACAACAGCTGCCC
>DATFUE010000557.1:0-2091 GCA_035261165.1 Myxococcota bacterium | reverse complement strand
GTCGCCGATCTTCCAGCCGACCTTGTCGAGCGTGTCGCGCGCGACCTGCTCCATCGATTGGACCGCGACCTTGAACACCTGCGCGCCCTTCATGTGCACGAACGCCTCGCGCTGCGTCAGCACGTACGGCGAGAGCGGCATGCGCGAGCCCCCGGCCGGGATGATGATCGCGTCGTGGTACTGGCCATCGGACTTGAGCGTGGTCGCGAGCACGCCTCCCGGTCCCTCGCTGCGCTCGATCACCGCCGCGCCCGCGCCGTCCCCGAACAGGATACAGACCGTGCGCTCCTCGTAGTCCATGAAGCGAGTGAGTCCCTCGCCGCCGGCGAGGAGGATGCGCTTGTAGTCCCCCGTGCGCAGCATCGCGTCCGCGACGCCCAGGCCGTAGACGAACCCCGAGCACGCGGCCGAGATGTCGAACGACGGGATCGTGAGTCCGCGACACAGACCCCGGTGCACCCAGTTCGCGGTGGACGGGGTCAGCGTGTCGGGCGTGCAGGTCGCGACGATCACGAGGTCGAGATCCTCGGGGCCCAGCGCGGCCATCTCGAGCGCGCGCTCGGCGGCGCGAATCACGAGATCGCTGGTCGCTTCGCCGTCCGCGAGCATGCGCCGCTCACGGATGCCGGTTCGAGTGACGATCCACTCGTCGTTGGTCTCGACCAGACGTTCGAGGTCGGCGTTCGTGAGTGCTCGCTCCGGCAGCGCGGATCCCGTGCCGGAGATGCGAATACTCACGCGGCGTTCTCTACGCGGGCCTCGATGTACGAGGTGATGTCGCCGAGTGTGCGGATGTTCTCCGCATCCTCGTCCGGCACCTCGATCGCGAATTCCTCTTCGATCGCCATCACGAGCTCCACGACGTCGAGCGAATCCGCTCCGAGATCGTCGAGGAGGTTCGCCTCCGGAACGAGCGACTCCTTCTCCACACCGAGCTGCTCGCTCACGATTGCCATGACGCGTTCCACTAGCTCCATCGTCCTCTCCTCCCCTCTCGTTTGCGATCTGATCCGCTGCCCGACTCGTCGACCCGAAATGTGACTCACGGTCACTTTTCGGCCTCGGTCAGTGTCATGGACGTCCTCGGGCTTGTCAACGCGGCGAGCGGCTGCGCCGTAAGCCCGCGCAAATACAGGTCGATCGTCTCGCCGTACACTCTCGCCACGTCGCGTTCCCAGAGCTCGCGCCGGGCCGGAACCTCGAGCGTTTGGAGCACCGCGTTCGCGCCCACCCAGACCACGTTCGCGGTGAGCCACGGGTCGCAGGGCGCGAATTCGCGCGCGGCGACGCCCCGTTCGATCACCTCCGCGAGCAGGCAGAGCGCGCGCTTCCAGACCTCGGTGACGGGGGCGACGAGGTTCGCCGGCAGCTCGCCGATCAGCTGCTGGTTGTCGATCGCCCAGAAGATCCGGAAATACTCGAGCTGCGACGTGTAGCGATCGAAGTAGAAGCGCGCGAGCCGGCGGAGCTGCTCGTGCGCGCTGTGTTTCGGATCGACCACGCGGCGCATGCGCTCCAGAAACACTCCGGAGTTCTGCACCAGCACCTCGACGTAGAGCTCGGCCTTGCTGTCGAAGTGTCTGTAGATCGTGCCCTTCGCGAGCCCCGCACGGCGCGCGACCTCGTCGAGATTGGCGCGCTCGAACCCCTGCTCGAAGAACACCTCGCGCGCGGAGTCCAGGATCCGTTTGCGACTCCGCTCGCTGCGCTTCGCGGGTACTCGGGCCAAGGCCCCCGCGCTACACCGGATCGCTGCCGTCGTACTGGAGATGCTCGAAGAGCGCCGTCGAGAGATAGCGCTCGCCGAAGCTCGGCAGAACCGTGACGATCAGCTTGCCCGCGTTCTCGGGCCGGCGGGCGATCTCGAGCGCGGCGTGCACCGCGGCGCCCGACGAGATCCCGGACAGCAGCCCCTCCTCGGTCGCGAGCCGGCGCGCCATCTCGATCGCTTGCTCGCTCGAGACCTTCACGACCTCGTCGATCAGCGCGGTCTCGAGAATCTCCGGGATGAAGCCGGCGCCGATGCCCTGGATCTTGTGCTTGCCGGGCTTGCCGCCGGAGATCACCGGGCTCTCGGCCGGCTCGACCGCG
>DATFUE010000556.1:0-24986 GCA_035261165.1 Myxococcota bacterium | reverse complement strand
GCGGAGCCGTCGCCGGCGAAGGCGAGGGAGGCTTCGCGCCCGCGATTGGCGCCCGTGAAGCGCGGAGTCACGTGGCGGGCGACCAGCTCGTAGGACTTCTTGGTGGCTTCGAAGTCTGCCCAGTTGTGCGCCAGCTGCAGGAACGCGCCGAAGCCGCCCGTCTTCTTGTCGAGCCGCTCGATCATCTCGACCGCGTCGTCGGGCGTGCCGATCACGGCGCGCCCGGACTCGATCATGCCGTCCACGAGGTCGCCGCTCGGCGCCGGGTTGCCGAAGCCGGCGGGGCTGATGCGGTTGAAGTACGCCGCCCACTTCTCCATGCCGAACTTCACGTTCTTGCGCGCCTCGTCGCGCGTGGCCGCGACGTGGATCGGCGCGACGAGGCGCAGCTCCTCGCGCTTCATCTCGGCGCCGCGCGCCGCAGCGAAGTCGCACGCGACCTTCCAGTTCACCCCGAGCGCGTCGAAGCCGTCCGGCTGCGTCGAGGCGACGCAGAGCATGCCCAGCCCGTAGCGCCCGGCCGCGCGCCCGCCCGACGGAGTCACGGTGCTCGCCACGGCGATGTGCGGGCGCGGCCGGGTGTACGGCCGCAGCTGGCAGCGCGCGTCGCGCAGCTCGAACCATTCGTTCTTCTCGCTCACGATCTCGCCGGCGAGCAGGCGCAGGATCACCTCGAGTGACTCGATCATGCGGTCGCGCTGCTTCGCGACCGGGATGCCGAGCATGTGCGCGTCGGACGGCAGGAGCCCCGGGCCCACGCCGAACATCGCGCGGCCCTGGGTCATGTGGTCGAGCTGGATCATGCGATCCGCGACCATCAGCGGGTTGTGATATGGCAGCGAGATGACGCCGGTGCCGAGTCGGATCCGCCGCGTGCGCTCCGCGGCCGCGGCGATGAACAGCTCCGGCGACGCGATGATCTCGTAGCCGGCGGAGTGGTGCTCGCCGATCCAGGCCTCGTCGTAGCCGATCTTGTCGAGAAACTCGACGAGCTCGAGATCGCGCCGCAGCGCGAGCGTCGGGTCCTCGTCGACGGGGTGGAACGGGGCGAGAAAGATCCCATTGCGCAGCGCGATCTCCGACATGCGAGTTCTCCCTTGGAGCCGAGTCTATCGGAGAGCGCGCGGGTAGGGCGCCCGCGCGCTCCGCCGTTTGCGGTACGCTCCGCGCGTGGCCCAGCGGGCGTGGCTCTTCGTTCCCGGCGACAGCGAGCGCAAGCTCGCGAAGGCCGAGGGCATCGGCGCGGACGTGCTGATCCTCGATCTCGAGGACGCGGTCGCCGCGGAGCGCAGGCCGGCGGGACGCGCGCTCGTGCGCGAGTACCTGGCGTCGCGCCGCGCGGGCTCCGGGAGGCGTCGGCCCGAGCTCTGGGTGCGCATCAATCCGCTCGCGTCCCACGAGGCGCTCGCCGATCTCGCGGGAGTCATGCCCGGCGCGCCCGATGGCATCGTGCTGCCGAAGGCGGACTCGGGCGAAGCGGTGCTGCAGCTCGGACACTTCCTCTCGGCACTCGAGGCCCGCGAGGGGATCGCGGACGGGCGCACGCGCATCTTGCCGGTCGCGACGGAGACGGCGCGCGCGCTGTTCCACCTGCACAGCTACAGCGGAGTGAGTCAGCGCCTCGCGGGGCTGACCTGGGGAGCGGAGGACCTGCCCGCGGCGCTCGGCGCGAGCACGAACCGGGGTCCGGACGGCGAGCTCGCCTTCGTCTATCAGCTCGCGCGCGCTCTGTGTCTCGCCGGCGCCGTCGCCGCCGGCGTGCAGCCGGTCGACACGGTGTATCCGGACTTCCGCGACGCGCCGGGTCTGGAGAAGACCTGCGCCCGCGCGCGCATGGACGGCTTCACCGGCAAGATCGCGATCCACCCGGACCAGGTTCCGGTGATTCAGCGCGCGTTCAGCCCGACGGCGGAAGAGGTGGCGCGCGCGCGCCGCGTGGTCGCCGCGTTCCGCGCGAATCCGAGCGCCGGCACCGTCGGCCTCGACGGCCAGATGCTCGACAAGCCGCACCTGACGCAAGCAGAACGGGTCCTCGCGCTAGCGCGCGAAGAACCGGCGTCTTAGCGGGGTAAGCGCTTCGCCAATCGGGCGCGCCATCGTGGCCGATTGCTAGGACCCGTCGCTGGGCTCCGCCGAGAGCTCGATTTCTGTGGCGAAGAGCGCGCCGTCGGCGGGCGCGCCGGCGCTGAGCCGACACCCGGCGGTGTCGACCACGCCGGCGGCGAGCACGTCGGGCAGCACGGCGCGCAGCGCGGCGAGGTCGGGCTCCGCGCCGCGCACCTCGAGGCGCGCCACGGGCCAGCGCAGGCTCTTCTTCGCGCTCGTCTTCGCCCCGCGGATGCGCGTCGAGATCTCGCAGGCCGCCGCATACGCGCGGCCCGCGCGCTCGAGCGGAATGGCGGCGAACTCCTCGGCGCTCGGCCACGGACCCGAGTGAATCGAGCGGCCGGCGGCGCTCGCCGCGAAGCGCCACGACCAGATCTCCTCGGTCACGAACGGCAGCGCCGGCGCGAACAGGCGCAGGAAGACGCGCAGCGCGAGCTGCAGGGTCGCGAGCGCCGAGCGCTGCTCGGGCAAAGGTGACTCCGCGTACGCGCGCACCTTCACGATTTCGAGATAGTTGTCGCAGAAATCCCAGAACGCCTCTTCGGTCGCCTGCAGCGCGGCGGCGTACTCGAACTCCTCGAACGCCGCGGTCGCGCGTGCGACCAGGTCCCGCAGGCGGGCGGCGAAGTCGACGTCGAGCGGGTGCGAGATGGCGCCCACCGGATGCGTCTCGGGCGTCGCGCCGGCGCGCTCGAGCTGCAGGATCGCGAAGCGCGCCGCGTTCACGAGCTTCGTCGCCAGCCGCTTTCCCAGCTTCATGACTTGCTCGTCGAACGTCGTGTCGACGCCGAGCCGCGCGCGGGCCGCCCAGTAGCGCACCGCGTCGGCGGAGTGCTGCTCGAGCAGGTGCGCGGGCGTGGTCACGTTGCCCTTCGACTTGCTCATCTTCTTGCGGTCCGGGTCGAGGATCCAACCGCTGATCACGGCGTTCTTCCACGGGAACGTGCGCTCGTGCAGATACGCCTTCACGACCGTGTAGAAGAGCCAGGTGCGGATGATCTCGTGCGCCTGCGGGCGCATGTCCATCGGGAAGAGCGACTCGTGGCGCGCCGGGTCGAGCGTCCAGTGACTCATGATCTGCGGCGACATCGACGACGTCGCCCAGGTGTCCATCACGTCCGCGTCCCCGACGAAGCCGCGCGGCTGACCCCGCTGCGCTTCGCTGTAGCCCGGGGGCGGCTGCAGGCGCGGGTCGATCGGCAGATCCTCGGCGCGCGCCAGCAGCGGCCGGTCGTGGTCGGGCTGGCCGTGCGCGTCGAGCGGGTACCACACCGGGAAGGGCACCCCCGAGAAACGCTGGCGACTCACACACCAGTCCTGGTTCAGCCCCTGCACCCAGTTCTCGTAGCGCGCGCGCATGTACGGCGGGTGCCAGGCGATCCTGCGCCCCTGCTCGAGCAACGCCTCCCGGTGCGCGAGGATGCGCACGAACCACTGGCGCGTGGGCAGGAACTCGAGCGGGCGCGAGCCGCGCTCGTAGAACTTCACCGGGTGCGTGATCGCGCGCGGCTCGCCGACCAGCGCGCCGTCGGCGCGCAACAGCTCGGCGATCCTCGCGCGCGCCTGCTTCACAGTCTTGCCCTCGAGCTCGGCCCAGGCCGCGCGCGCCCGCGCGGGATCCTCGCTCGCGAACGGCGCCTCGCCGAAGACCACGTGTCTCATGCGCCCGTCGGGACCGATCAGCTGGCGCAGCGGGAGGCTCTGTGCGCGCCAGAACTCCACGTCGGCCTGATCGCCGAACGTGCACACCATCAGGATGCCGGTGCCCTTCTCGGGATCGGCGTGGGCGCTGGCCAGGATCGGCACCGCCGCGTGGAACAGCGGCGTGCGCGCGGTCTTGCCGAACAGCGCGCGATGGCGCTCGTCGTCGGGATGCGCGACCACCGCGACACACGCGCCGAGCAGCTCCGGCCGGGTGGTCGAGATCGTGAGCTCGCCACCGCCCAACACCGAAAAGCGTAGATCGCAATACGCGCCGGGCTGCTCCCGGTCCTCGGTCTCCGCCTGCGCGACCGCGGTCTGGTCGTCGACGTCCCACATCGTGGGAGCGAACCTCGAGTAGGCCTCGCCCTTGGCGTAGAGATCGAGGAACGAGAGCTGCGCGATGCGCCGCGGGTGGTCGGCGATCGTGCGGTAGAGCTGCGTCCAGTCGTAGGAGAGGCCGAGCCGCCGCCAGAGCGCCTCGAACACGGCCTCGTCCTCGGTCATCACCAGCTTGCAGGCCTCGATGAAGTTCTGCGGCGAGACGTCCTCGAGCGGCTCGCCGGCCCGCTTGTCGCGGCGCGGCTTCCAGTCCGGGTCGTATCTCAGCTTCGTGTTCGGGCGCAGACCGAGCACGATCTGCACGCGCCGCTCCGTCGGCAGCCCGTTGTCGTCCCAGCCGATCGGGAACGCGACGTTCTTGCCGCGCATGCGCTGGAAGCGCGCGATCAGATCGGCGTGCGTGTAGCTGAAGACGTGGCCGATGTGCAGCGAGCCCGACACCGTTGGCGGCGGTGTGTCGATCACGAACGTCTCGTCGCGCCGGCGCGCCGGGTCCCAGCGATACACGCCCTCGCTTTCCCAGCGCTCGGCCCAGCGGCGCTCGGCTTTGTCGGGCTCGTAGCTTGGCGGGAGCTCGGACATCGCTACCAACTACCCCATGAGCCGCTGGCGCGCACGAACAGGGCGAGCGCCGCATTCGTGACCGCGTGAGCGGAAATGCATGATACGAGGTCGCCGCGCGCGATCCAGAGCGCGCACATCAGGACGCCGTACGCGAACGCGGCTGGCCACTCACCCGGGTGGTGTCCAGCCGCGAACAGGGCGCTCGAGACCGCGATCGCGAGCGCGCTCCACGCGCCGGGCGCGACGTCGGCGAGCGACGAGCGGTCGAGTGCGTCCCCAAGCGGCGCGGAGCTCCGCGCCCGGAGTGCGCGCTCGAAGAGCAGCACCGTGCGCAACGCCCAGCCGCGAAACAGCAGCTCCTCGACGAGCGGAGCGAGCAGTGTCGCCCCGAGCGCGCGCGCCGCCCAGGCGGAGTCCGACCACGCCGGCGCGTCGGCTGCCGCGAAGCGGGCGAGGAGCGCGACCCAGAGGACGGCGCCCAAGAGGCCGACCGCCGCGCCCGCTGCGAGCGACCCCCCCGTCGAGCGCGGTCCGCGCAGCGGCAGATAGTCGCGCCAGAAGAACGCGAGCGCGCCGCCGCCTGCGAGCACGCGCGCGCCGTAGATCCACTCGGCGTGAGTCCGGAGATCGACGAGCGACCCGAGCGCGACGTAGAGCAGATAAGGCGCGGCGTACGGCAGCGCGAGCGAGGTCGGCGAGCGCGCGGGCGAGTCGGGCATGGCGGGCTACTCTAGCGGGCGCTCGCCCCGCGCGGTCCCGCGGAGTCTTCAGTGGACGACGAGCTCGTCGCGCGCGCCGCACTCGGCGCCGTTCCCGCCCTCTCGCGCGCGCACGCGCGCCGACTCATCGGCCTGTATGGATCTGCGCGGGCACTGGCCGGCGCGGGCGCCGCGCGGCTCGCCGCCCAGGTGCCGCGCAAGCTCGCAACGGCGGTTGCGCGCGCCGTCGACGCGCGCGCGGGCGAGCGCGCGCTCGCGCTCGGGGCGGCCTGCGGTGTACGCGCGGTCGCGCCCGAGTCACTCGAGTTTCCGGCGGCGCTGCGCGAGATCCCCGATCCGCCGCTCCTCCTGTGGCTGCGCGGCGAGCTCTCGCCGGGGCCGGCGCTCGCGATCGTCGGCTCGCGGCGCCCCTCTGCGCGCGGCGTCGCCACCGCGCACGCCTTCGCGGCGGAGCTGTCGCGCGCCGGGGTCGCCGTGGTCTCGGGTCTGGCGTACGGCATAGACGCGGCGGCGCACGAAGGCGCGCTCGCGGGCCCAGGCCGCACCGTGGCCGTGCTCGCCTCGGGGCTCGACCGAGTCACTCCCGTGGGACAGCGGCGGCTCGCCGCGCGCATCCTCGCCGGAGGGGGCGCTTGGCTGTCCGAGCGCAATCCCGGCGCCGACGCGTACCCGTATCACTTCCCCGAGCGCAATCGGCTGATCAGCGGACTCGCGCGCCTGACTCTCATCGTCGAGGCGCGCGAGCAGAGCGGCAGCCTGTGGAGCGCGCGCCACGCGCTCGAGCAGGGTCGCGACGTCGCGGTCGTGCCCGGGCCGATCGACGCCGATCTGTGTCGCGGCTCCAATCGCCTGCTGCGCGACGGCGCGATTCCGATCCTCGACGCCGACGACCTGCGCGCGGCCGTGCTCGGCCCCCTCGCCGCCAAGCACCGAGTGCCCGCGCCGGCCAGCGATGCGAGTCCCGCGGCGCGCGCGCTGCTCGAGCACCTGGCCGCCGGACCCTGCGATCTCGACGCGCTCACCCGCGCGCTCGGCCGCAGCCCCGCCGAGCTGGCGCGCGTGCTGCTCGAGCTCGAGCTGAATGGACGGCTCCGCCGCGAGGGCTCGCGGCTCGCCCTCAGTTCTTAGGGGGTCCCGGCGGCGGGCGTCCGCCGCCACCCCCTACTCCGCTCGGCTGCGCCTCGCTGCGCGCTTCGCTTGCCGGCTGGCTCGCCCTCTGTACTTAGGGGTCCCGGCGGCCCCCGCGGGACATCGGCACACGGGCCGACGTCCGCCCGCCGTTACCCCGACTCCGCTCGGCTGCGCCTCGCTGCGCGTAGCTCGCGGGGCCGCGCCGTGGCCCCCGGGCTATGTTCCATCGGGCATGCGCGTACAGGTGATCGGCGGCGGGCTGGCGGGCTGCGAGGCGGCGTGGCAGCTCGCGCGGCGCGGCGTCTCGGTGCGGCTCTTCGAGATGCGCCCGGAGCAGCGCTCGCCCGCGCACACCACGGACGAGCTGGCGGAGCTGGTCTGCTCGAACAGCCTCCGCTCGGACGCGCCCGAGAACGCGGTGGGCCTGTTGCACGAGGAGATGCGCCGCGCGGGGTCGCTCGTGCTGTCCGCCGCGGACGCGAACCGGGTGCCGGCAGGCTCGGCGCTCGCCGTAGACCGCCTCGCCTTCGCGCGCGAGATCGGCGCGCGCATCGAGGCGGAGCCGAACATCGAGCTCGTGCGCCGCGAGGTGCGCGAGCTGCCCGAGGGCCTGGTCATTCTCGCGACCGGCCCACTCACTTCCGACGCGCTCGCCGAGTGCGTGCGCGCGCTGTGCGGCGACTCACTCTACTTCTACGACTCGATCGCCCCGGTGGTGTACGCCGACAGCCTCGCGCACGAGCGGCTGTTTCGCGCCTCGCGCTGGCAGAGCCCCGGCGAGGGCGAGGGTGACTATCTCAACTCGCCGCTCTCGCGCGACGCATACCACGCGTTCGTCGCCGCGCTCGTCGCCGCCGACAAGCTGCCGCTGCACGAGTTCGAGAAGCCGGTCTACTTCGAGGGCTGTCTGCCGATCGAGGTGATGGCGGAGCGCGGCGCCGAGACACTCGCGTTCGGTCCGATGAAGCCGGTCGGCCTCGAGGATCCGCGCGGCGGCGCGCCGCCCTACGCGGTGGTGCAGCTGCGCCAGGAGGACAAGGCCGGCTCGCTCTACAACCTCGTCGGCTTTCAGACGAAGCTACGGATCGGCGAGCAGAAGCGGATCTTCCGCACGCTTCCCGGTCTCGAGGAGGCGGTCTTCGCGCGCTTCGGATCGGTGCATCGCAACACCTTCATCTGTGCGCCGGAGTTACTGGACGAGCGGCTCCAGCACCGCGCGCGCCCGGGACTCCACTTCGCGGGCCAGATGGCCGGCGTCGAGGGTTACGTCGAGTCCGCGGCGCTCGGCCTGCTCGCCGGCGTATTCGTCGCCGCGCAGGCCGCGGGTGACTCGGCGCCGCTGCCCCCGGCGACGACGGCCCTCGGCGCGCTGCTCGGGCATCTGCGCCATGCCGACCCGAGACACTACCAGCCGATGAACGTGAACTTCGGGCTCTTCCCGGCGCTCGAGGGGGATCGGAAGCGCGGGCCGCGGCGCGAGCGGCACGCGCGGCTCGCCTCGCGCGCGCTCGAGGATCTCGCCCCCTGGCTGCGCGCGGTCGGCGCGCCGTCCGCGGAACACCCGTGACCCCGGCCGACGCGCGCGCGATCTTCGCCTTCGAGCGCCACCTCGCCGCCGAGCGCGGTCTCTCGCCGCACACTTTGCGGGCCTATCTAGGCGAAGCGCGCCACCTGGCCGAGAGCCCCGAGTGCAGCCGAGCCGGCGGGCTCGACCGCATCGAGTCACTCGCCGTTCGCAGCTACCTCGCGGGCTTTCACCGCGTGCACAAGGCCTCGACGCGCAATCGCCGGCTGGCGGCGCTGCGCGCGTTCTTCCGCTTCCGCGTGAAGGCCGGCGCGCGCGGCGCCGACCCGACCGAGGGCCTGCCCGGGCCGAAGCGCGAGCGCCGTCTGCCCTCGCCGATGTCGGCCGAGGACTGTGAGCAGCTGGTCGAGAGCGAGGATCCGACTCGCTCCCCCGCGCTCGCGGTGCGCGACAAGGCGCTCTTCGAGCTGCTCTACGGAACCGGCTTGCGCGTGGCCGAGCTCGCCGCGCTGCGCGTGCGCGACTGGGACCGCGACCGCCGCGAGCTGCGCGTCTCGGGCAAGGGCAACAAGGAGCGGATCGTGCCGGTTCCCGCCGAGGCGCGCGCCGCGCTCGAGACGTGGCTGAAGCTGCGCCCCGCCGAAGGTCTGCTCGCGCAGCCCATGTTCACGAACGCGCGCGGCGGAGCGCTCTCGGACCGCGGCGTGCGGGTGATTCTGCGCCGGCGCATGCTCGTGGCGGGTATCGCGCGCCCCGCCAGCCCGCACACGCTGCGACACTCTTATGCGACGCACCTGCTCGACGCCGAGGTCGACCTGCGCGCGATCCAGGAGCTGCTCGGACACGAGCGGCTCTCGACCACCCAGCGCTATACCCATGTCTCCGCCGAGCGACTGGCGCGCGTGTACCGTTCAGCTCACCCGCGCGCAAAGGAAGACTGACCGCCATGGGAAGCGAGTCCGGATTTCACGCCACAACGGTGATTGCAGTGAAGCGCGCGAAGAGCGTGGTGATCGCGGGCGACGGGCAAGTCACGTTGGGTGAGACGGTGATGAAGCGAACCGCAAAGAAGATCCAGCGGCTGCGTGGCGGCAAGGTGCTCGCGGGCTTCGCGGGCTCGACCGCCGACGCGTTCGCCCTCGCCGAGCGCTTCGAGGCGAAGCTCGAGGAGCGCGGCGGCATCCTGCGCCGAGCCGCCGTCGAGCTGGCAAAGGACTGGCGCACCGATCGCTCGATGCGCCGGCTCGAGGCGCTGCTGATCGTCGCCGATGTTCAGGACATGCTCGTCATTTCCGGCAACGGCGACGTGATCGAGCCCGACGGCGGAGTGGCCGCGATCGGCTCCGGGGGCGCGTACGCGCTCGCCGCCGCGCGCGCGCTGCTCGACGCCACGGAGCTCACGGCCCGCGAGATCGCGGAGCGCAGCCTGCGCATCGCGGCGGAGATCTGTCTGTACACGAACGACCAGATCAGCCTCGAGGAGCTCGCGCTTTGAGGAACTTCACGCCGCGCGAGGTGGTCTCGGAGCTCGATCGCTTCATCGTCGGGCAGCACGCCGCGAAACGCGCGGTGGCGATCGCGCTGCGCAACCGCTGGCGACGCCAAAATGTGTCTGGCGATCTGAAGGACGAGATACATCCGAAGAACATCTTGATGATCGGCCCGACCGGCGTCGGCAAGACCGAGATCGCGCGCCGGCTCGCGAAGCTCGCGGCTGCGCCGTTCGTGAAGGTGGAGGCTTCGAAATTCACCGAGGTCGGCTACGTGGGCCGCGACGTCGACTCGATCGTGCGCGACCTGATGGAGGTCGGCGTGAAGCTCGTGCGCGACGAGGAGCTCGCCAAGGTGCAGGCCTCCGCGGAGCGCATCGCCGAGGAGCGGCTGCTCGACGCCCTGTACCCGCGCACGCCGGAGATGAAGGGCACGAGCGAGGGCTCGGATTCTACCCGCGAGCGGATGCGCGCGAAGCTGCGTTCCGGCGAGCTCGAAGAGCGAGAGGTCGAGGTCGAGATGCCCGAGCGTTCCGGCCCGACGCTCGAGATCTTCTCGCCCCAGGGCATCGAGGAGATGGGCGTCTCGCTGAAGGATCTCATGGGCAACCTGATGCCCAAGCGAACGCGCTCGCGCCGCGTGAAGGTGGCGCAGGCGCGTGACTTCCTGCGCGACGAGGAGGCGGCCCGCCTGATCGACCAGGAATCCGTGCGCGAGCGCGCGGTGCAGCGCACCGAGCAGACGGGCATCGTGTTCATCGACGAGATCGACAAGATCGCGCGCCGCGAGACACACGGCGTCGACGTGTCGCGCGAGGGCGTGCAGCGCGACTTGCTGCCGATCGTCGAGGGCACCAGCGTGCAGACGAAGCACGGGACGGTGCGCACCGACCACATCCTGTTCATCGCGGCCGGGGCGTTTCACGTCTCGCGCCCGTCCGACCTGATCCCCGAGCTGCAGGGGCGCTTCCCGATCCGCGTCGAGCTCGAAGACCTGGACGAGGCGGCGTTTGTGCGGATCCTCGAGGAACCGCACAATGCGCTCGTGAAACAGTATCAGGCGCTGCTCGCGACCGAGAACGTGAAGCTCGAATTCAAGCCGGATGCGATCCGCGAGATCGCGCGGATCGCGGCTGAAGTGAATCGCTCGACCGAGAACATCGGCGCGCGCCGCCTGCACACCGTGCTCGAGAGACTGCTCGACGACGCGCTCTTCGAAGCGCCCGACCGCGGCGGCTCGAGCGAAGTCTTCGACGCCGCGCGCGTGCGCGAGCGCCTGGCGGACATCGCGGGAGACCGAGAGCTCTCGCGCTTCATCTTGTAGGCGGCGATGGAAGAGCTGATCCGCAAGGCGAATACCCTGGTCGAGGCGCTGCCCTACATCCGCGCGTTCTTCGACAAGACGGTGGTGATCAAGTACGGCGGCGCCGCGATGGAGAACGACGCGCTCAAGGCCTCGTTCGCGACCGACGTGACCCTGCTGCGCTTCATCGGGCTGCGGCCGGTGATCGTGCACGGCGGCGGCCCGCAGATCGGCCAGCTGCTCGCGCGGCTGGGCAAGAAGTCCGAGTTCGTCGACGGAGTGCGAGTCACGGACGAGGAGACGATGGAGGTCGTCGAGATGGTGCTCGGCGGCCAGATCAACGCCGAGATCGTGTCACTCATCGGCGACGCGGGCGGCCAGGCGATCGGCCTCACCGGCAAGGACGCAGGCGGCTTCCTGCGCGTGAAGCGCATGTTCGGCCCGGCGGGCCGCGACCTCGGCCTCGTGGGTACACCAGAGCGTGTCGACGTCTCGCTGATCAAGACGCTCACCAAGGACGGCTTCATCCCCGTGGTCGCGCCGGTGGGCGTGGACGCGCAGGGAAACACGTACAACGTCAATGCAGACACCGCCGCGGGCGCGATCGCCGAGGCGCTCGCGGCCGAGAAGCTGATCCTGCTCACCGACGTCGAGGGCGTGCTCGACGCCGCGATGCAGCTCGTCCACCAGATGACCGAGGCCGAGGTGCGCCGCGCGATCGCGGACGGGACGGTGAAGGGCGGCATGATTCCGAAGCTCGAATGCGCCGTCCATGCGATGGAGCGCGGAGTCACCGCAGCGCACATCATCGATGGGCGCGTGCCGCACGCGCTCCTGCTCGAGATCTTCACCGACGGCGGCGTGGGGACGAAGCTTGTCCGCGCGAAGGCCTGAGCGCCGCCACCCCAAGGATTTCCTGTCGCTCGCGGATTGGCCGCGGGACGCGATCGAGCAGATGCTCTCGCGCGCGCTCGAGCTGAAGGATCTGCGCCGGCGGCGCGTGCCGGTTCGCTCGCTCGAGGGCTGTTCGATCCTGCTCTACTTCGCGAAGCCGAGCCTGCGCACGTTCGTCACCTTCGAGGTCGGCGTCGTCGAGCTCGGCGGATTTCCGGTATATCTGCCGCCCGGGCAGGTGCAGATCGGCGAGCGCGAAGCCCCCGAGGACGTCGCGCGCAACCTGTCGCGTTGGTGTCACGGCATCGTCGCGCGCACCTACGGTCACGACGTCGTTCAGACCTTGGCGACACACGCCAGTGTACCTGTGATCAACGCACTCACGGACTGGCTGCACCCGTGCCAGGCCATGGCGGACGCGCTCACGATCCTCGAGCACGGCGATCTGCGCCGCGACCAGCTCAGCTACATCGGCGACGGCAACAACATGTGTCACTCGCTGATCAATCTCGCCGCGTGCCTCGGGATGTCGCTCGTGGTGAGCACCCCGCCGGGCTACGCGCCCGATCCGGCGCTGGTGCGCACGGCGCTCGAGCGCGCCGCGGAGAGCGGTGCGCAGATCCGCTTCGTCGCGGATCCGCGCGAGGCCGTGAAGGGCGCGGCCTTCCTCTACACGGACGTGTGGGCCAGCATGGGACAGGAGAGCGAGGCAGAGGCACGCCGGCGCGTCTTTCGACCGTATCAGCTGAACGCGGAGCTCGTCGCGCTCGCGCCGGGAGCGCGCATCCTGCACTGCCTGCCGGCGCACCGAGGCGAAGAGATCACCGCGGACGTGTTCGAATCCGAGCGCGCGATCGTGTTCGACCAGGCTGAGAATCGCCTGCACGCGCAGAAGGCGATCCTCGAGCTGCTGATCGCTCGCTAGCCGGGCGACACCCGCGACGTGCGCGCCGCACAGCATCGGCGCGCCTCAATTTCCCGCCGAGCCGCCCCGATAGCTTGTGGGGCGAATTGCGCATCGGCGTGGAGGCGGGATGAGTTCGAGCAGCGACGGCGAAGCGGCCTCGAACGAGGCGGCGAACGCGGGCGCTCGCGTGGACTTGCCCGAGGCGTTCCAGCGCGAGATCCGCGAATTCGCGCGCTCGCTCCCCACGCTCACGTACTACGACGTGCTCGGCGTCCCCCGCGAGGCCGAGTCCGCCGACATCCGCGACGCGTTCTTCCAGCGCTCGAAGGCCTACCACCCGGATCGCTACTTCAAGAAAGAGCTCGGTCCGTACGCGAATCTGTTGAACGAGGTGTACAAGCGCATCGTCGCCGCGCACGACGTGCTCCGCGATCCGAAGCTGCGCGGCGCCTACGATCGCTCGCTCACGCCGCCCATCAGCGAGTCACGTCCGGCCACGATTCCGCCTCCCGCGACACAGGTGTCTCGAGCGCCCACTTCCGGTCGCGGCGCGTCGCTGCGCGGCCGGCTCGGCCTCAAGTCACCCGGCCTCATGCTCGTGTCGCTGCAGCGCCAGCTCGAGCAGAGCCGCGCGCGCGCGTGCAAGCAGTTCGACGCCGCGATGCTGCAGAAGCAGAACGGCGACTGGGCGCGAGCAGCGCAGCTCGTCGAGCTCGCGCTCGCGTTGAACCCACGCGAGAAGCGCTACCACGACGAGCTCGCAGAGATCCTCCCGCGCGCGAACGCCGAGCGCGCCGCCGCGGTGCGCCGCAAGGCCGAGACGCTGCTCTCCAGGGACCGCGTGGCCGCCGCAGAGCTTCTCGAAGAGGCCGCGCAGCTCTCCCCGACCGACGCGGAGCTCGCGCACACGCTCGCCGAGTTGTTCGTCGAGCTCGAGGGCGGTCTCGAGAAGGCCGCGCTCTACATCGAGCGCGCCGTCGCGCTCGACGAGGAGAGCAAGGTCTTCCGCAAGTCCGCCGGCGAAGTCTACCGCAAGGCCGGCGACTCACAGAAGGCGCGCAAGCACCTGCAGCGCGCGTGGGAGCTCGATCCGATGGACAAGGAGATCCGCCAGGCGCTTCAGACACTCTAGGGTGTCACGCGCCGCGAAGGGAACGACATGAGCCGAGTGATCGGAATCGATTTGGGAACCACGAACTCGTGCGTGGCCATCCTCGAGGATGGCCAGCCCGTCGTGATTCCCAACACGGGCGGGTACAAGACGACCCCGTCGATCTTCGCCGTCACGGAAGAGGGGAAGCGCCTGGTGGGTCACCTCGCCAAGCGCCAGGCCGTCACCAACGCGAAGAACACGGTATACGCGGCGAAGCGCTTGATCGGTCGCAGCTTCGATTCGCCGGACGTCGCGAAGTTCAAGGAGCTCCTGCCCTACGAGCTCGTCCAGGGCCCGAACAACGACGTGCGCGTGCGCGTCGCGGGCCGCGTGTACACGATCCCCGAGATCTCGGGCATCGTGCTGCGCGAGATGAAGCGCGTCGCGGAGGAGTATCTCGGCGACACCGTGCAGCAAGCCGTCATCACCGTGCCCGCGTACTTCAACGACGCGCAGCGCCAGACGACGCGCGATGCGGGGCGCATCGCGGGCCTCGAGCTCTTGCGCATCATCAACGAGCCGACGGCGGCGGCGCTCGCCTACGGCTTCGGCCGGGACAAGACCGAGATCATCGCGGTCTACGACCTCGGCGGCGGCACGTTCGACATCTCGATCTTGCAGATGGGCAAGGGCGTGATCGAGGTACTCGCCACCTCCGGCGACACACAGCTCGGCGGCGAGGATTTCGATCGCAAGATCGTCGACTACCTGCTCGCGACCTTCAAGGAGAAGGAGAAGCTCTCGCTGCGCGGCGACACGATGGCGCTGCAGCGCCTGAAGGACGCCGCGGAGAAGGCGAAGTGCGACCTCTCGCAGCTCGGCTCGACCGAGATCAACCTGCCGTTCATCGCGGCGGACGCCGAGGAGAACGCGCTGCACATGAGCGTGCTGCTCACGCGCGAGAAGCTCGAGGAGCTCGTCGGCGAGCTCGTCGTACGCACTCAGCCGATCGTGCAGCGCGCGCTGGACGACGCGAAGCTCACCGTGAAGCAGATCGATCAGGTGCTGTTGGTCGGCGGCCAGACGCGCATGCCGATGGTGCAGAAGGTCGTGGCCTCGTTCTTCGGCAAGACGCCGCACAAGGGCGTGAACCCCGACGAAGTCGTCGCGGTCGGCGCCGCGATCCAGGCCGCGATGCTCAGCGAGGAGAAGGAGGGACCGCTGCTCGTCGACGTGACTCCGCTGTCACTCGGCATCGCGACCTTCGGCGGTCACTTCGCGAAGCTGATCGAGCGCAACACCACGGTGCCGACCTCCCGCCAGGAGATCTTCACCACCACGCGCGACAATCAGACTGCGGTGAAGATCCGCGTGCTGCAGGGCGAGAGCGAGCGCGCGGACGACAACGATCTGCTGGGCGAATTCGTGCTCGCGGGCATCCCGCCCGGACCCAAGGGACAGCCGGAGATCGAGGTCACGTTCGACATCGACGCGAACGGCATCGTGTCGGTCTCGGCGCGCGATCTCGCGACCGGCCGCGCCCAGTCGATCCAGGTGAATCCGCGCGGCACGCTGACGCCGGAGGAAATCGAGCGCCTTGCGACCATGTACCAGCAGGGCGACGAGGTGGCGGTCAAAGGCTGAGTCGTGGACGACGCGAGACACGCTGAAGTCACTCGGCTGCTCAAGCGCGGCCTGAATCACTACGGGCTGGGCGACCTCGAGGGCGCCATCTCGTGCTGGGAACAGGCGCGCGCGCTCGACCCCGAGAACCAGGCCGTGCACGACTACCTCGAGACCGCGTACGAGGAGCAGGGCGGCGGCGGGGGCAAGAAGAAGGCCGCGAACCCGCCGGCGGCGAGAGCGCCGGGCGGGCCGTCCAAGGGCTCGACGCCGAAGAAGGCCGCCGCAGCCAAGGCCGCCCCCGCGAAGCCCGCCGCCAAGGGCTCGCGCGCGGTCACGGACGACGACGACACACCCAAGAGCGGCCCCGTGATCGAGTTCGACGCGGACGACGATCCGGACACGCAGATCCAGTCCGCCCTACAGGCGTACAAGGATGGGCGCTACGACGACGCGTTCACCGAGCTGCGCAAGCTCGCGAAGGAGGCCCCCGAGCGCCTCGACGTGCAGGGCTACCTGCAGCTGGTGCGCACCGAGCGCGCGCAGGCGTGGGCCAAGGAGCTCGGCGACCAGGGCCACGTGCTGCGACTCAGGGTCACGACCGCGGAGGTCATGAAGCTGCGCCTCCAGCCGGACGAGGGCTTCATGCTCTCGCAGATCGACGGCCGCATGTCGATCGCGGACCTGCTCTCCGTCTCCACCGCCGACCGCGTCCGCACGCTCGAAATCATCGCCAAGCTCGTCCGCGAAGGAATCGTGGAGTGACTTAGCGGGGCCCGGCGCGGCGAAGCCGCGCCACCCGCCCTCCGCTCGGCTACGCCTCGCTGCGCGCCTCGCGCTTCGCGCTTGGCTTGCTCCCTACCTCGGAACGTCGTGCTCGCTATGATGCGCCCATGAGCAAGGGCGAAATCAAGCGCATCGTGCTGGCGTACAGCGGCGGGCTCGACACCTCGGTGATCCTGCGCTGGCTGATCGAGACGTACGCGGCGGAAGTGGTTTGCTACGTCGGCAACGTCGGGCAGGGCGAGGATCTCGATGCCGTGCACAAGAAGGCGCTCGCGACCGGCGCGGTCGACTGCGTCATCTCGGACCTGCGCGAGGAGTTCGTGCGCGACTTCGTGTTTCCCGCGATCAGCGCGAACGCGGTCTACGAGGGCAGCTACCTGCTCGGCACGTCGCTCGCGCGGCCGGTGCTCGCGAAGGAGCAGGTGCGGGTCGCGCGCCAGTTCAACGCCGACGCGGTCGCGCACGGCTGCACCGGCAAGGGCAACGATCAGATGCGCTTCGAGCTCGCCTTCCACGCGCTCGCGCCCGATCTCCAGATCATCGCGCCGTGGCGCACCTGGGACATGGGCGGCCGCACCGAGCTCATGGCCTACGCGCGCAAGCACGGCATTCCCGTCGACGCGACCCTGCGCAAGCCCTACTCGATGGACCGGAACATCTACCACATCAGTTACGAGGGCGGGATTCTCGAGAACCCCTGGCTCGCGCCCGACGAGGAGATGTTCGAGTGGACCCAGTCGGTCGTCGACGCGCCGGACGAGCCGACCGAGCTCGAGATCGAGTTCGAGCGCGGCGTGCCGGTGAAGGTCGACGGCCGGCGGCTCGGCCCGGTCGAGTTACTGACTCGCTTGAACGAGCTCGCGGCGGAGCACGGCGTCGGCCGCGTGGACATGGTCGAGGACCGCGCGGTGGGCATGAAATCGCGCGGCGTGTACGAGACACCCGGCGGCACCGTGCTGCACGCCGCGCATCGCGCGCTGGAGTCGATCACGCTCGACCGCGAAGTCATGCTCGAGCGCGACCGACTGATTCCGCGCATCGCGCAGTTGATCTACGCCGGATTCTGGTTCTCGCCCGAGCTGGAGTTCCTGCGCGCGGCGGTCGACAAGAGCCAGGAGCACGTGAGCGGAGAGGTGCGCCTGCGCCTGTTCAAGGGCGGCGTCATGGTGCGCGGCCGCCGCTCGCCGCACTCACTCTACCGCGAGGACATCGCGACGTTCGAGGCCGGCGGCAGCTACGACCAGCGCGACGCCACGGGCTTCATCAAGCTGAACGCGCTGCGTTTGAAGCTCAGGTCGTGACTTGGCGGGGCCCCCTCCCGCGGGACACCGGCCCGCGGGCCGGTGTCGAACTCTCGCGCTTCGCGCTCGCCTAAGCAGGACTACGTCACTGGGTTTGTAGTCACGAACCGCAACACGTGCGGCAGGAAGAGCCGCATGGGGTCGGAGCCGGGGGCGATGCGCTCGGCGAGGTTGTAGACGTAGGCGAGCGTGCGCGCCCAGAGCAGGAGGTCGCGCGGGATGCGGAAGGCGCCGCTCTCTCGGACCAGGCGCTTGCCGAGCTGCTTGAGTGACTGGATGGCGGCGACGTCCGCGCCGAGCGCGCCCGCGGCGCCGGCGGCGAGCGCCGACTCGAGCGCCGCGCGCGCTTCGGCCTCGCGCCCGGGCAACACGGCGCCGAGCCCGACGATGCCCGCGAGCAGCGAGTCGACGTCGCGTTTGAGCAGTGATTGCAGGCCCATGCGCAGCGCTTCGCGGACCTCGGGCTCCAGCCGCTCGGCGAGCCCGAAGTCGAGAAACAACACGCGCGGCGGCGGCTCGAGGGAGTCGACGAGATACACGTTCCCCACGTGCGGGTCCGCGTGAAACAGTCCGTCTCCGAACACCTGACGGCCGTACGCGTCCACGACGATCGCGAGACACGCTTCGGGCGAGACGTTGCGTGCCGCCAGCGCCGCGGGGTCGTCGAGGCGGACGCGCGGCACGTAATCGAGCGTGAGCACGTTGCGCCCGCTCGCCTCCCAGTGCACGCGCGGCACGAGCACGCGCGAGTCACCGGCGAAGTACGCGGCGATCTGCTCCGCGGCGTGGCCCTCGAGCTCGAAATCGAGCTCGCGCCGCAGCGCGTCACCCACCTCGTCGAGCAGGGCGCGGGCGTCCGCCGGGCGGAGCCACGGCCGCACGAGCGGCAGCGCGCGGTGCAGGGCGCGCAGGTCGCGGGCGACGCGGTCCGGCGTCAGCTCCGGATGCCGCACCTTGACCGCGACCTCGGCACCGCTGCGCAGCCGCGCGCGGTGCACCTGCGCGATGGACGCCGTGCCCAGGGGCTCCGGGTCGATCCAGGCGAAGCGCGACAGCGACCCGAGGCCCTTCTCGATCTCGGCGCGGATCGAGCGGAAGGCAACCCGAGGCGCGGACTCGTGGAGGGCGTCGAGCGGCGCACGAAACTCATCCGAAAGTGCGTCGATCCGCGTGGCGAGATGCTGGCCCAGTTTGGTGTAGAGCCCGCGGAGTGACCCGAGCGCCTCCGCGACCCGCTGACCCGCCGCGGTGTCGCGCTCGGCGCGTGACCGGCGCGCCCCCAGCGGGCCGAAGTCGCGCAGGGCGACGAGCAGCGCCGCGCGCGCGAGGGTTCGCCCGGCCGATTTCGGCCGGAGCGTGAGAGTTCTCCCGTAAGACACCGCGCGCATTCTATCTGCAGGGCCCGACAATTCGCTGCGAATGGCTCGGCGAACTGCGCATTGGCTGCACATCCGTGCGCGAATTCCCGCGGAAGCTTGACACTGGGTGAGCGCTCGTCGTAGAACCGGCCACCGGTCGGCGCGCTCGTGGACCTCCGCTGCATCGCTTCTGCGCGACGCACTGAGCCGGGAGACGGGAAATTTGCGGCTCAGGGACCCGCGCGCGGCGCGCTCGGGGCCCGACGGGGAGGGGCATTGAGCACGCTCGGACGAATGCGCGCGACGCGCGCCCTGATTCTGGTGCTCGCCGTCGCGTTCGTGACGAGCGCGTGCAGCGAGGAGAAGTACGAGGAGAAGTTCGCGGAGGGTCAGATCGACCTTCCGGACGACCTCTACGCAGTCACCGCGATCGGCCCGGACCACCTCTGGGCCGCGGGCTACTTCGGCGCGATCTACCGCACGGCCGACGGCGGCAAGAACTGGAAGAAGCTCAACGCACTCACCGATCAGTCGATCTACGACATCTCGTTCGCGGACGAGAAGAACGGTTGGGCGGTCGGTCGCCGCGGCTTCGTGATTCACACGACCGACGGCGGCGACACCTGGCAGCAGCAGGAGATTCCGCGCAAGCCGGCGCAGCACTTGTTCGCGGTGCGCGCCGTCGACGCCAACACCGCGTGGGCAGTGGGTGACTGGGGCGGCCGCTACTACACCGGCGACGGCGGCAAGACCTGGGAGGACCGCTCGTTCCTCGTCGGCCGCGATCACCCGAGCTTCAAGTATCTGTCCGAGGACGAGCTCGCGGCGTTCGAGCGCGGCGACAAGATCTACGACGACATCTTCCTGAACGACGTCTTCTTCGCCGACAAGGACCACGGCTGGATGGCCGGGGAGTACGGCTACATCTTCCGCACCGACGACGGCGGGCAGACGTGGGAGCGCGGTCGCATCAAGGGCACCGTGCACTTCGACGACATCTCGTTCCCGAAGGGCGAGAGGAAGGTCCCGAAGGACCGCTGGGAGCAGATCTTCAAGGCCGCGGAGGTGCTCGCGGAGCGCCCCTACCTGAAGGTCGAGATCGAGGGGTATCTCACCACCGACGAGCTGGCCAAGCGCAAGGACACCTTCCTCGCGGACGAGCGCGCCGACGAGATCCAGAAGTTCCTCGAGAACGAGGGCATCAATCAGGACCGCATCAAGATCAAGCATGCGACGCCGCTGGACCAGGAAGGCGTCGACATGAAGGCCTTCGCGCGCACCAAGATCCAGGCGGAGCCGGTCGTGAAGATCGAGGTCATCGAGACACCGTTCCTGTTCGACGTGAAGTTCCGGGACCCCGACCACGGCATGATCACCGGACTCGGCGGCGTGGCGCTCACCAGCACGGACGGCGGGCGCAACTGGGAATATCTCAAGACCGGCTCGAAGCAGGCGATGTTCGCGGCCGCGTTCGCGGACTCGAAACTGATCGCCGTCGGCGAGAAAGGTCTGCGCCGCGTGAGTCTCGACGGCGGTGAGTCGTGGCAGAAACTCGGCGACGAGGGCGGCTACGGCCGCTTCCCGCCCGAGAAGCACGGCTACTTCCGCGATCTGACCTGCGGGACGCCGACGGTGTGTTGGATGGTCGGTCAGGGCGGAAACGTGCTGCGCTCCACGGACGCGGGCACGAGTTGGTACGAGATGCTTCCCAAGCCCGAGCAGGTTCCGGCGACGGGTGCCGGTGAGTAGACGTGCCCGAGGATCAGCGACCGCAGGACTTCATGGAGGAGAACCTCCCGGAGAGCGCCTTCTCGATGCGCTTCGGGCGGCTCATCATGAAGTACCGGTTCGCGACCCTCATGACTCTGTTGAGTCTGGCGCTGTTCTTCGCCTTCCCGCTGGTCAACGCCGCTTACTTCAACTTCACCGCGCAGCGCAGCGAGACGGGTGAAGGCAAGCTCCTGTTCGGCTCGCCCGCTCGCTTCCGTATGGATGCGAACGTGCGCAAGACGTTCCCCGAACACCCGTACATCCACGCGCAGGACAAGTTCGCCGGGAAGTTCGGCTCCGCCTCCACGATCGCGATCGTCGCGATCAAGAAGGACGGCGAGATCTACGACTACGACTTTCTCGAGAAGGTCTCTCGCATCACGAACAAGCTCGACGAAGCGCCGAACGTCAATCACTACCAGGTCCGGAGCCTCACGCACGTCAACACGCGCGTGATGACGATCCAGCCCGACGGCGCGATCGAAGCCACGCCGCTGATCGAAGAGACCCCGGAGGATCCGCAGCAGCTCGCGAAGCTCAAGGACAAGGTGCTCGAGAATCCGGGCACGCTCTACGGGCAGCTCGTCTCGCGCGATCACCGCGCGTGCTTCATCACCGCCGGCTTCATCACGCAGAACCTCGACAACCGCGAGGCCTACACCGAGCTGTTCAACTACCTCCGGAACCTGAAGGCGGAGGAGGAGGCCGACGGCACCGCGGAGATCTACATCTCGGGCGCGCCCATGGCGACCGGCTACGTGATCGACTCACAGTTCCAGATCGTCTACTACCTGCTCGTCACGATCGTCGCGCTGTTCTTCCTGTTGCTCGCGTATTTCCGCCGGCTGCACGGCGTGGCGATTCCGATGGTCGCGGGTCTGGCGACCTCGATCTGGGGGATGGGCTTCTGCGCCTGGGTCGGAATCACGCTCGATCCGCTCGTGCTCGTGATTCCGCTGCTCATCACCGCGCGCTCCATCTCGCACACGATCCAGATGGCGGAGCGCTTCTTCGAGGACTACGAGATGGCGTGCAAGGCGGGCGAGCGCCGCCTGGGCCGCGCACTCAGCGCCGAAGAGCTCGAGGCCGCGAAGGTCGAGACCGCCACCACCGCGATGGCCAAGCTCATGCTGCCCGGCATGCTCGGCATCCTGGCCGACGCCGCGGGCCTCGCGGTCTGCTTCCTCACCACGATCCAGACGATGCGCGACCTGTCGATCTTCGGCTCGTTCTGGGTGGTCGCGATCATCTTCAACGTGATCATGCTGCACCCGATCATGATCTCGTATCTGCCTCCGCCCCACGATTTCCATCACTTCACGCCGGCGTGGATGCAGCGCTTCCTGGCGGCGACGGGGCGCATCGCCACCGGCCCGGTCAGCAAGCGGGTGCTCGTCGGCGGCACCGCGTTCGGCCTCGTGCTCGCGACCTGGTACGTCCTGTATCACACGACGATCGGTGAGAGTCGCCCGGGTTCGCCGGTCTTCTGGCCGGATCACCCCTACAACGTCGCGACCGGGAAGATCGGCGAGACGTTCGGTGGCGTGGACCAGATGACGATCTTCGTCGACGGCGACGGCAAGAGCGCGAGCTCCGACGGCCTGGTGCTCCAGCGGATGGAAGCGATGCAGCGCTTCATGAAGCGCTACGTCGACGTCGGCCAGACCGTCTCGCTCGTCGACGTGATCAAGCAGTACTGGCTCGTGAATCACTACAACGACCCGAAGTGGGGCTTCGTGCCCGACTCCGCGCAGACGATCGGCGGCATCGTCTTCCAGCTGCAGCAGAACAGCTCTCCCGGCTTCCTGCGCCCGTATCTCACCGACGACGCCGAGGACGCGAACATCACGTTCTACTTCCGCGACCACAAGGGAACAACGATCAAACGCGCGGTCCACTACGCGCAGGAGTTCATCGAGCAGAACCCCATGGGGCGCATCAACGTGCGCCTCGTTCAGGACCGCGGCGAGCCGCTAGACGCCGCCTACTATCTCGTCGGGCCGGTCCTGTTCCCGAGACACTCGCAGATGACCGTGCAGGTCGCGGACATCAACGAGGATCAGAAGATCACCGGCTACCAGACGAAGCGGCCCCTCCCCGTCGGGAAGTGGTCGGACTCCGTGAACGCCGACGAGGTCCTGACTCACGTCGCCGCCGCGCTTCAGGCGCAGTCGCGCACGAAGCTCGGGCCGCTCACCGCGAGTGAGGGGTTCAAGGATCTCGGGTTCGACGCCGAGCGTCTCGAGAAAGTCGCCGAGAAGCTCTCAGCGGACCACGACTACCGCATCGAGACGGTCGACCGCTCCGCCGCCGACGCGATGGCGCGCTTCGCGACGGTCGGCGAGCTCGTCCGCTACATCGTCGAGCGCAGCAAGTTCTACATCGACGAAGAGTGGAAGACCGACGAGGGGAACATCACCGCGCAGACGATCCGCTACTGCCGGACTTACTGCGGCTACGAGCTCTGGACCCGGAACACGAAGTTCAACGACAAGTCCTTCAACCCGCAGCGCACGAACACCTACACGCGCGGCGCGGAGTTCGTGCTCGCGGGCGGCATCATGGGCGTGTACGCCGCCGTCAACGAAGAGGTCGAGCGCGGACACGTCGCCAACATCCTGCTGATCTTCCTGATCTGTTACCTGTTCGTCGCGATCAGCTACCGCTCGAACATCGCGGGGCTGGTGATCGTGTTCAGCCTCGCGACCGCGACCATCGGCTCGCTCGCCTGGATGGCCTGGCGCGAGACCGGGCTCACGATCCAGACCTTGCCGGTGCAATCGGTCGGCGTCGGGGTCGGGGTCGACTACGCCTTCTACACCACCGACCGCATCCGCCAGGAGTACTCCTGGCTGGGCGATCTCGACGAGGCGATCCGGCGCGCGATCCGCACCACCGGCATGGCCGTGTCGTTTACCGCGACCACCGTGATCGGCGGGATCGTCGCGTGGGCGTTCAGCGGTCTCCGCTTTCAGGCCGAGATGGCGCAGCTCCTCTCGATCCTGATGTTCGTGAACATGCTCGGGGCGATCTATCTCGTGCCGGCATGCTTCTCGATCTTCCGCCCGAAATTCTTCGCCGCGTCACTTAGCGAGGTCACGCAGCAACATCACTTGGGTAACTCCGAGCCGCTCCCCGTAGCGGCGAGAGCGAGCTGAAGCTGCGACCGCGGCGTGAGGGAAGCGCCGCGGTCGGATCTGTAAGGAAGGTAGAGAGGGGAATGCGATGAGGGGAAGGCTGGCTGCGGGCAGACTTGCTGCTCTGGTCCTCGGCATCCTGATCACGGGCGTGGGTCTGGCGAACAGCGCCAAGGCCTTCGAATGGGACCTGCCCGGTGAGCGGAAGTTCTCGATTCACGGCTTCTACGAAGCGCGCCTGTTGTTCACCGGCGAGGATCTGCCGGCGCACGACGTCACGTTCTCGCAGTTCCGGCACGTGCTCTCGGTCGAGTTCGAGCTGTCGATCTTCCCCGACGGCTTCGGGCCGTTCGATTCGATGTTCATGTTCACGCGCGTGCTCGCCAGCTACGACTGCATCTACACACGTGCGTGTGGCCTGTTCAACTCCGCGGATTCGTACGGCGACGACGCGCGCAAGGCGGTCCGCCAGCCCGCGAGCTTGAAACAGAACGTCGTCAACAAGTCGCCGTTCTTCGGCGGCCTGCTGCAACAGCAGTACATCCCCGGCACGCTCGCCAACCCGGTCGAGGTGTACAACCCGGGCCGGCGCTACCGCCAATGCGACAACCCGCCCGGCATCTTCCAGAACCCGTTCCCGCTGGCGGCGTTCTGCAACCTGAATCAGCGCTCACCGCTCGACGGCCCGCTGAAGCCGGGTCTGCCGCAGCTGGTCGAGGTTCGCGGCGGTGACTTCGCGCGGCTCTCGCGCGATGCGCTGCTCAGCGCCGCACGGCCGACGCTCGGCGAGGCCGAGTTCGACCGGCTGCGCAACCTCCTTATCGGCGGCAACACGCTCTCGATCACGCAGGAGTCGCTGCGCCGCTCGCTGATCGTCCAAGCCTCCATGGCCCAGAAGGCCGGCGACAAGGCGGCGGCTCAGGCGGCGTCGGCGGAAGCGGCCCAGATCCTCGGCACCCCCGAGACCACCTTCGATGCCAACGTCCAGACACTCCTCGGCAGCCGCCCGGACCCCAATCGCTTCGCGATCTTCGCGAAGAGCCTCTCGCCCGAGCTGCTCACCGCGAAGTGGGGCTCGAACAAGATCGGCACCGCGATCCTGCCGTTTCTGGCCACGATCAATACGCCGATCGATCCCAAGGGCTACTTCGCGAGCTCCACCAGCCTGAACTGGTTCGGACAGTACGAGAACGGCATCGCGGACGATCTCACCGGCGTCGCGAACGTCGGCGGCGC
>DATFUE010000555.1:0-2744 GCA_035261165.1 Myxococcota bacterium | reverse complement strand
CATGATCGGGTGCAGCAGCTCGACGGTCGCCAGGATCGAGGTGACCCAGAAGGCGCCGAAGATGGCCAGGTCGCGCATCTGCGGGATCGAGGTGACCAGGATGACGAGCAGCCCGCCGACGTCGACGAGAATGCCCAGCGTGCCGGGCACGAGCACTTCCGCCATCGCGACGGTGGCCGCCTCGACCTTGGCGACGTTCGGGTCCTTGTAGACCGGCAGGAGGAGCTCGTAGTCCTCGAAGAAGCGCTCTGCCATCTGCACGGTGTGCGAGACGGCGCGCGCGGTGATGATCATGGGGATGACGAGCACCAGCGGATCGAAGGCGATGTGCGTCCAGCCGGTGAAGCCGAGCCCCCAGATGACGGTGATGATGGCCGCCACGAACGGGATCAGGACTCCGTGCAGCCGGCGGAAGTACGCGAGCAGCAGGGCGAACACCATGACGACGGTGCCCACCGTGTACCAGAGGATCTCCGCCGCGTGGCGCTGGATCCAGCCGACGCCGATCGGCAGACCCGAGACGTAGAGCGTGACGTTCGCGTCGTCTTCCTTCGCCTTGATTCCCTGGACGTAGTCGAAGACCGCCGCGAAGATCTCGCGTTGGTTCATGCGGTCGGTCACGAAGCCGGCGGTGATGAGCGCGGCCTTCTCGTCGAGTGACACGAGCCGGCCGTAGATCAGCGGCGGGTTCTGGCGCACGACCTCGCGGATCTTGTCCGCGCCCTTCTGGTCTTCCGGGACGTCCTCCATCAGCACCGTCGACTCGATCGAGCCGTCGGGCTGGATCTGCGTCACCCGCGTGTTGCCGTGCGCGACCGAAGCAACCTGGTCGTGATTGACGGGATACGGCGGGAACTTCCGATCGAGCTCGGTGACGATAGCGTCATGCGTGAGCGCACCGGCTTCCTCGAGCTGCTTGCGCAGCGCGTCGCGCTGCTCCGTATGGGGGTCATAGTCCTGGCCATCGAGCGCGTTGGTGACGCGGTTGATCTTGTCGAGGACTTCCGGCGTGAAGATGTTCCCGTCCTTCACCACCACCGCGATCGCGACCAGCGACGACGTGCCGAAGATGTTCGCGAACTTGTCCTGCGCGTTGATGAACGGGTGATCCGGATACTGCGCTCGCGCCGAGGTGTTCACGCGCACGATCGGTCCAGGCAGCCTGTGACCCGTCGCGTAGAAGACCGCGTTCACGATCGGATACATGAAGAAGAGCGTCGTGGCTGCCAGCATCGTCGCGATCGGCAGCCGGTTGCGGGTGACGAAACGAGCGAAGCGCAAGGTCGACGTCTCGCGGATGTGATGCTGCGGGGTCTCGGCCATGGGGGCGCACCTTTCTTCTGGCTCGTGTCGTCGCTCGGCGACGCAACGCAGAACTGTGTCGGCATCCCGGGGCGCATCCTCCCTCGCACCCGAAACGGTCCGAACGGCGGCCGCATGCTACCACCCGCGACGCGCGGCCGTCTCTAGCCGAGGGGTCGGTTCAGCCGAGCCGAAAGGCTCCGCGAGCCGCAGCTAGCGCCGGACCAGCTCGGTGGCGCTGAAGAAGTACGCGATCTCGGTGGCCGCGTTCTCCACGGAGTCTGAACCGTGGACGGCGTTCTGCTCGATGTTGGTCGCGAACTTCTTCCGGATCGTGCCCGGGTCGGCTTTCGCGGGATCGGTCGCGCCCATCAGCTTCCGGTAGCGCGCGACCGCGTCGTCGGCTTCGAGAACGGACACCAGGGCGGGGCCGGAGGTCATGAACTTCACCAGGTCCTTGAAGAAGGGCCGCTCGCGGTGAACCGCGTAGAAGCCCTCGGCCTTGGCCTGATCGAGCTGGAGCATCTTGGTCGCCACGATCGTGAGACCCGAGGCTTCGATCAGATCGAGGACTGCGCCCAGCTTGCGCGCGCGCACGGCATCCGGCTTCACGATCGACAACGTCCGTTCCATATGGGGGGCCCAGGGTAACGGGACGAATCACGCCGGCCAGTCCTCGGGGGTGTCGAGATCGCGGCCGCGCTCCATGGGAAGGGAGATGCTGCGCACGAGCTCGGCGTGGCGGGCGATCAAGGCGCGACCGCCGTCGCGACCGCGCAGCTCGAGCAGCTCGGGGAAGTGAGCGCGCGCGAAGAGCGCCGGCGACCCGGGCTGGTCGCCGTATTGCGCGCGCACGACGCCGCGCGGCTCGGCGCGGAACGCGGCGAAGAGTTTCTCGAAGTCCGCCGCTTCCAGAAAAGGCTGGTCGGCGAGCGCGAACAGGATCGCGGCCGAGTCGGGCGCGGCGGCGCGCACCGCGGCGCGGACGGAGGCGGCGCGGCCTTCATCGGAGCTCTCCGCGGTGAGCGCCCGGATCCCGAGGCGCTCGGCGAGCGCGCGCCCCTCGCCGTCGCCGGGCGCCAGCACGATCGAGACGCGCGCGGCGCTCGTCGCCGCGAGCGCGCGCACGACGCGCTCCGCGAGGGGCACGCCGTCGAGCGGCCGCAGGTGCTTCGCGCCTCCGAGACGTCGGCCGCGGCCCGCGGCCAGGACGCAGGCTTCCAGCGCGAGTGACTCAGTCGCGGCGCAGCCCCAGGAAGCGCAGCAAGCTGCGCCAGAGGAGCTGCAGGAACGAGCGCCCTGGGGCGGGCGCGACCGACTGCTCCGGCGCTTCCGGCCGCCAGCGCTCGAACGCGTCGAAGAACTGACCCGCCATCTCGCGAGTCACTCCGGAGAGCATGCGCTGGCCCAGTCGCGAGATCTGTCCGCCGATCTGCACGTCG
>DATFUE010000554.1:0-6651 GCA_035261165.1 Myxococcota bacterium | reverse complement strand
GCCGCCATGATGTTCGGCGACGGCATCATGCCGTACGCGTTCTGGTGGTGCTCGTTCACGCCGAGGGCGTCGAAGCCCATCTGGTCGGCGTACTCGAGCATGTCGAGGTACTCGTTGTAGAGGTCGTGCCCCTTCTCGGGGTCGTAGACGCCGTTTGGCAGATCGACCCAGACGCTGTGGTACCGCTCGCGGAAATCCGCCGGCAGCCAGCGGTAGGGCATCAGGTGGAACCACGTGAACTTCATGGCGTCCCTCCCGTTCGTGCGCGTGCGGAGGCACGCGCGAGCGCCCCTATTGGACGGCGAAAGCCTCGCAGAATCAAGTTCAGCCCCGGAGCACCGTCCCGGGGATTTCTCGAGGGTGTTCGAGCAGGAATTCGACGCCGGCGGCGCGCAGCTCTTCGCGGCCGCGCAGCCCCCAGCCGCAGCCGATGGTGCGCGCCCCGCCGGCGCGGCCCGTCTCCACGTCGACGGCGCTGTCACCGATCATCCAGATCTCGCGCGGATGCACGCCGAGTCGCTCGATCACGCCCCGCAGCACCGCGGGGTCGGGCTTGCGAACCGGGAGTGTGTCGCCGCCGAGCACCGCCGCGAACACGCCCTTGATGCCGAGCCCGTCGATCATGCGGTCGAGAAAGCGCGCGGGCTTGTTCGAGAGGACCGCGAGACTCTCGTGACCCAGCGCCTCGAGACAGGCCGCGATGCCCGGGTAGAGCTCGCTGGTGTCCAGACAGCAGCGGTCGTAGTGCGCGCGAAAGCGCTCGTAGTGCGCCTCGAGGCGCTCCGCTGCCCGCTCGCTCTCGGGCAGCGCGTTCGCGAGCAGCTTCAGCGCGCCGTCACCGATCCAGGCCCGCACCTGTGGGCCCTCGACGGCCGGCAGGCCGGTGTCTGCGAGCGTGCGGTTCAGCGCGGTCGCGAGATCGCGCCACGTGTCGGCGAGCGTCCCGTCGAAGTCGAACACCACGACGCGACCCGAATCCACCCCACGCATCCGACCTAGACTAGTTCGAGCGGCGGAGCGTGGGTAGGGTGCCCACGCGATCATCGGCGGAGCGTGGGTAGGGTGCCCACGCGATCATCCGGTGGGCGCGCGAGAGCCCCGGTGGTAAGTTCCGGCCCGTGATTTTCCCGTTGCGCTTCAAGCTGGCGCTCTTGTCCAGCCTGTTGCTCGTCGCCGCAATTGGCACCGTCTCGCTCGTCGTGCTTGACCAGAGCGCGCGCGCGCTGGCGGACGAGGCGGGCAAGCGCGCGGTCGTTCTCGCCCAGCAGCTGGCGCGCAACGCGCGCGAGCCGATGCTGCTCGAGGACGACCTCATGCTCTCGCAGCTCCTCGAGACGATCGCGAAGGAGTCCGAGGTCAGCGCGGTCCGCGTGCTGGACAAGAACGGGCGCTTGGTCGCCTCCTCCCTGCAGGGGGACCAGCAGCGCTACGAGCGCATGGCCGCGACCGTCGACCTGAGCACGGATTCGAACGACGGCGTGCTCGTCGTCGCTTCGCGCATGAGTTACCGCGACGTCGACATCGGCGAGGCGCAGGTCGTGCTCGACGTCGCCTCGCTCACTCGCGGCGTGGTGCAGCGCGCGCGGCGCGACGTGCTGATCGCCTCGGGCGTGCTGCTCGGCGTGGGCCTGATCATCGCCTTCGTCGTCTCGGGCATGGTGAGTCGCCCGCTGCAGCGGCTGCGGCTGGCGGTGAACGCGCTGGCCGCGGGCGATCTGTCCGCGCGCGTCGAGCCGAGCTCGCGCGACGAGATCGGCGTGCTGACCCGCGCCTTCAACGAGATGAGCGAGAGCCTGGGCGAGAAGCGCCGCATCGAGACCGCGTTTCGCCGCTACGTCTCCGACCACGTGCTGCGCGAGGTGGTCGAGTCACCCGAGGCGATCCACCTGAAGGGCGAGCTGCGCGAAGTCTCCGTGCTGTATCTCGACATCCGCAAGTTCACGCGACTCACCGGGTCGATCGGCCCCGAGCGCGTGGTCGCGTTCCTGAACGAGTGTTTCGATCTCATTACCGGCCGGCTGCTCGAGCACGGCGCCACGGTCGACAAGTACATCGGCGACGCGATCCTCGCCTACCTCGGCGCCCCGATCGTGACCGAGGATCACGCGCAGCGCGCGGTGGCCGCGGCGATCGCCGTGCAGCGCGCCATCCACGAGCGCAACCAGCGCTGCGAGGCCTCGCTGCAGCCGTTCGTGCGCCTCGAGGTCGGGATCGGGATTCACAGCGGCATCGTCGTCGTCGGGAACATCGGCTCCGAGTTGAAGATGGACTACACCGCGATCGGCGAGCCCGTGAACGTCGCGAACCGGCTGCAGTCGCTCGCCGGTCCCGGCGAGATCATGATCACCGGCGAAGTGCGCGAGCGCGTGGCGATGCTCGTCGACGCGAAACCGGAAGGGCCGCGGAAAATCGAGGGGGTCGACCACCCCATCGAGGTCTTCAAGGTGCTGTACTAGAGCGCTTCCCCGCTTCCGTTAGACTCGCCCCCGTGTCGCGTCTTCGTGACTTCGCTCGCCTGCGGCTCGCTGCGCGCGCCCTTCCGATGATCGCGTGGGCACCCTACCCACGCTCCGGCGCTTGCCGGCTCCGCTCGGGGCGGCCCTCGCTTCGCCTCGTATTGGCGCTCGTCGTCGCGCTCGGCTGCGCGCAGACGTACGACCGCGGCGAGAGACTCTACAGTCAGGGCGACGTCGCGGGCGCGCTCGCGGTCTGGCGCGGCATTCCCGAATCGAGTCGCGAGTATGCCCGGGCGCACGCGCGCCTCGCGACGCTCGAGGCCGAGCTCGCCTCGAGCCTCGCGCGCTACGAGAAGCGCGCCCAGTTCTTCGAGGGCGAAGGCCGCCTCGCGGAGGCGGTCCTCTACTACCGCCTCGCGCTGAAGCTCGACCCCGACCGTCCGGCGACGCTGGACCGCGTTCAGATGCTGTTCCGCGAGCTGCACGCGCAGGAGGACGCCGAGCGGAGGCGGCTTGCGGATGCGCTGAAGGCCGGAAATCTGCGCGCGGCGAACGCGTCAGCCGAGAAGCTCTCGCGGCTCGATCCCTTCGACCCGGCGATCCAGATCGAGGTGCGCCAGGTCTACGCGGAGACGGGCGCGCAGGTGCTGCGCTCGCTGGAGGACGGCAAGCGCGCCTACGCCCTGGGCGATCGCACGGGCGCGAGCGCGGCGTTCTCGCGCGCGCTCGAGCTCGACCCCCAGAACGAGGCCGCGCTCGGGTATCTGTCCTACATCCGCCGCTACGACCAGGAGCTCGCCGAAGAGGACCAGCGCCGGAGGTCCACGGGCAGGGCGCCGCCGCCGCCCACGCTCTCTTCGCAGGAGATTCTCGCGGAGGGTCACTTCCGCGCCGGCCAGCAGGCCGAAGAAGCGGGCGATCCGTACGCCGCGCTCCAGGAGTACATCGCGGCGCTGCGCGTCGACGACAAACACGCGGGCGCGCAGCGCCGGCTCGCCTCGCTGCGTCAGGAGCTCGCGCCGCGTCTGCCCGCGCTCTACGAACAGGGCAAGCACTACTTCCAGGACGAGGATCTCGAGAAGGCGCTGGCGGTCTGGCGCGACGCGCTGCTGATCGCCCCGAACGACCAGCGGACCCGGGAGAACGTCGACCGCGCCGAGCGCATCCTCTCGCGCCTCGAGGAGATCCAGACCCGTGGCCCGTAGCTCCCTCGACACCGTTCTGTGTCGCTTCTGTCTGGCATGTCTCGTCGCGGTCGCGGGCTGCGCGGGCACGGCGGAGAAGGTCGCGTCGAAGCTGTTCGCCGCGGACCAGACGCTGGTCTTCGATCGCACGTCGGATCTCCTGCCGCCCGAGAATCTGCGCATCACGTCGAACGCGGACCGACAGATCTCGCTGGCCTGGGAGCCCGTGCTCGTCGGCGACGTCGCGGGCTACGCGATCCTGCGCGGCGGCGGCAACGCCGAAGGTCCGTTCCACCGCGTCGGCATCTCGACCTCGCGCTTCGGCACCGTGTTCAGCGACGCCGGCGACAAGCCTGGCGAGCTCGGCGACGGCCAGACGTACACCTACCGCGTGCACCCCTACGACCGACAGGGTCGGGTCTCGCGCAGTCACGCGGCGCTCACCGCGACGACGGAGCCGCGCCCGGCGATCCCGGAGTCACTGCAGGTGTACTCGAACCTGCCGCGCAGGGCGGTGCTCTCCTGGAAGCCGAGCGAGCAGCGCGCGGTGTCCGGCTACGGCGTCTATCGTTGCCCCACGATGGCCGGGCCATGGGAGCGCGTGTCGTTCGCCGAAGGCCGACTCAATTCGGTGTACGAAGACACGATCCCGGGAGACCTGCGCGTGATGTACTACCGCATCTCCGCGGTGAACCGCTTCGGCGGCGAGAGCGAGATGACCGAGTCGCCGATCCGCGCCGTGACCAAGGCCGAGCCGCTGCCGCCGACGGGCCTCAAGGCCGACGCGCGCCGGCTCGGCTCGGTGGCGCTCGCCTGGGCGCAGAACGTCGAGCCGGACGTGCGCAGCTACGAGGTCTGGCGCAGCGAGAAGGGCGCGGCGGACTTCGGACCCGAAGCGCGCATCGCCAGCGTCGACGCTCCGACGACCGCGTACGCCGATACCGCGGTGGGCTGCGGCGAGACCGTTCGCTACCGGCTGCGCGCACTCGACGCGGACGGCCTCGAGAGCTTCTACTCGGATCCACTCGAAGTCACTGGACCGAACCTCTCACTCACTCTGCAGCGCACCCCGGAAGGCCTGGTCCTGCGCTGGGACCCGGTGCGCGGCAAGCGCTTCGCGTCGGCGCGGGTCAGCCAGCTCCGCTCGGTGTTGCCAGACAAGGAGCTCGCCAACGTCTCGGGCGTGAGCGAGGTGAACCTGCCCGACCTGGCGCCGGGGACGCAGCTCGAGGTCGCGCTGATGGGACCGGCCGACGGCGGCAGCGGTCCCCCTGCCTGCCGGATCGCGGTGCCGTCGGGCTCTTGAACGAACTCGCCGGATCCGTAGACTGGGGCGCCCCATTCCCCGGTAGCTCAGTTGGTAGAGCGGGTGGCTGTTAACCACTAGGTCGGCGGTTCGAGCCCGTCCCGGGGAGCCAATTCAGAGCGAGCCGCGCTAGTCCCTGATCGTGGCGCGCCCCGCAGTGAGTTGAGCCACGCGCGCTTCCAGGAAGCGGCGCTCGGCGGGCTGGCGGGTCAGCTCGAGGGCCCGTTGGTAGGAGGCCCGCGCCGCGTCGGCGAGGCCGAGCCTCCGCTGCATGTCGGCGCGCGCGGCGTGGGCGAGGTGGTAGCCGTCGAGGCCACCCTGCCGCAGCACGGCCTCGATGTTCGCGAGCCCGGCCCCGGGCCCGTCACGCATGCCGAGCGCGGCGGCGCGATTCAAAGCCACCACCGGCGAGGGGTCGACGCGGGCCAGCACGTCGTAGAGCGCGACGATTTGCGCCCAGTCGGTTTCGCCCGAGCTCGGCGCCTCGGCGTGAACCGCCGCGATGGCCGCCTGCAAGACGTAGGGTCCGAGCCGTCGCGAGCCCAGGGCGCGCTCGATCAGACCCTGGGCCTCGGCGATCCGCCCGCGGTCCCACAGTGACCGGTTCTGATCCTCGAGCAGGACGAGGTCGCCGGCTGCATCGACGCGCGTGGCGCGCCGTGCCTCGTGCAGCAGCATCAGCGCGAGCAGGCCCAGAGACTCGGGCTCGTCCAGGAGCTCGATCATCAGCCGGCCCAGCCGGATCGCCTCCGCGCAGAGGTCGGCGCGGGTCAGGCTCGGCCCCTGGGTCGCCGCGTAGCCCTCGTTGAAGATCAGATAGACCACCTGCAAGGCGCTCTCGAGCCGCGCGGCGAGCTCGGCGCGCGCCGGGACCTCGTAGGGGATGCGCTCGTCGCGGATCTTCGCCTTCGCACGGACGATGCGCTGGGCGATGGTCGGCGCGGGAGCGAGATAGGCGCGGGCGATCTCCTCGGTGGTCAGCCCGCCGACCTCGCGCAAGGTGAGCGCGATGCGCGCGTCCGGCGCGAGCGCCGGGTGACAGCAGGTGAAGATCAGCCTCAGGTCGTCATCCTGTATGTGTTCGGGCATGGCCGGCTCCGGCGCCGGGTCTGCCAGCGCAGCGAGCTCGGGCAAGGCGCCCGCCAATCGCGCCTGCCGGCGCCAGCGGTCGATGGTCTTGAAGCGGCCGGTGGAGACCAGCCAGGAACAGGGATTGGCCGGAACGCCCTCGCGCGGCCACTGCTCGGCCGCCGCCGCGAAGGCCTCGTGAAGCGCCTCTTCTGCCTCGTCGAAGCCGCCGAGGATGCGGACCAGGGTCGCCAGCACGCGCCGCGCCTCGCTGCGGTAGGCCGCCTCCAGGGCGTCGCGCGCGCCGGCTGTGCTCATGCGCTCATAGTTTCGGACGGGGCTTGCTGAAGTCCACGACCGGCCGCACCTCGACGGAGCCCAGCCGCGCCAGTGGAATCCCCGCCGCGACCTGCACGGCCTCGTTGAGGTCGCGCGCTTCGATCAAGATGAAGCCGCCCAGTATCTCCTTGGTCTCCATGAACGGGCCGTCGGTCGCCGACATCTTCCCGTCGCGCACCTGCACGGTCATGGCCTCGTCGGGCAGCGTGAGGGCCTCGGCGACCACCATGTGGCCGCTGCCCTCGAGCTTGCGGTCGTAGGGCCCGGACTCGGCGAGGACCGCGTTCGCCTCGGGGCT
>DATFUE010000553.1:0-2541 GCA_035261165.1 Myxococcota bacterium | reverse complement strand
ATACGTACATGGAGAAGATCGCGGTCGGGCCGTCGGCGCGCGGAGCGATCGACATCGACAAGAGTCCCACGCACAACCTGAAGAGCATCTCGAAAGCGATGGGCGTGCCGGTGGAGGACTTGACGGTCGTGATCCTGGACCGCCCGCGGCACGAGAAGCTGATCGACGAAGTTCGCAAGGTGGGCGCGCGCATCCGGCTGATCAAGGACGGCGACGTCTCCGCCGCGATCGCGACCTGCAGCCGCGCGCACCAGGTGGACGTGCTGATGGGAACGGGCGGCGCCCCCGAAGGCGTGATCGCGGCTGCCGCGCTGCGCTGTCAGGGCGGAGACCTGCAGGGGCGACTCCGGCCGCGCAATCAGGGCGAGGCGGACCGCGCGCGTGCGATGGGCCTGAAGGACGTGAACGCGAAGCTGACGCTCGCCGAGCTCGCGCGCGGCGACGTGCTCTTCGCCGGCACCGGCGTGACCGAGGGCGACTTCCTGAAGGGCGTGCGCTTCCGCTCGGAGGGCGCGCTGACTCACTCGGTGGTCATGCGGAGTCAGTCGATGACCACGCGCTGGATCGAAGCCGAGCACAACTTTCGCTTCAAGCCGCGCTGAGCGTGTTCACCGGGATCGTAGAGCGCGTCGCACGCATCACTCGGCTCGAGACGGCCGCGGGCCGGGTCGAGCTCGAGGTCGAGGTCGGCGCCGAGATCGCGCGCGAGGTGAAGCTCGGCGACAGCATCGCGCTCTCCGGCACGTGTCTCACCGTGGTTGCGGTGCGCGGCGAGCGACTCGCGTTTCAAGTCGTGCCTGAATCGCTGCGCATGACTTCGCTCGGTGGCCGCGTGCCGGGAGGCCTGTTGAACATCGAGCGCGCCATGCGCGCGGACGCCCGCCTCGACGGACACATCGTTCAGGGCCACGTCGACGGCGTCGGCAAGGTGCGCGAAGTGCGCGCCGACGGGGACGACCAACTCGTGCGCATCGACTGCGCGCCCGAGCTCGGGGTGCAGCTCGTGCCGAAGGGGTCGATCGCCGTCGAGGGAGTTTCGCTCACCGCCGTCGATCCCGACGAGCGCGGCTTTTCCGTGGCGCTGATTCCCCACACGCGCGCGGTCACGACGCTCGGCTCGCTCGAGCGCGGCCAGGCCGTCAATCTCGAACTCGACGTGCTGGGCAAGTACGTCTTTCGTTACCTGGCCCGCACGCGCGACGCTATTGGTTGACCCCCCGGAGGCGGGGTGAGACACTAAAAAGCGTAATGCCCCGGCGCTTCCCTCGGTCCGGTATCTCTCCCCGGCAGCTGCGCTAGCCCGGCACCGCTCGCAGAGCCCCACCCGTTCAGGAGTCGTCGATGAAGGAACTGGTCGAGATGATCGTGAAGGCCCTGGTCGATCGACCCGATTTCGTCGAGATCAACGAAATCAAGGGGAACCACGCCCACGTCATCGAGCTGAATGTCGCGAAGGAAGACCTCGGCAAGGTGATCGGAAAAGGGGGCGCTCACGCGTCCGCGATCCGAACCATCTTGGCCGCGGCGAGTGGCAAGGAGAACAAGCGGTACATCCTCGAGATCATCGAGCACTGAGTGACGCGTCTCGCGGCACGGTGAGCGAACGCGCTCTGCGCAGCGTCGAGGCGCTGCGCAGCGAGGCCGATGTCGCGACTCCGGTCGTTCCCGAGGAAGACCGCGCGCGGCGCGCGCTCTGGGTGCAGCGCAGCGACTGGCTCGAGGCACTGGCTCGCCGCGAGAACGCCTACACCGCCGGGGAGCGGCTGTGGCGCGCGAGCGAGCAGTGGATCGCGGCGCTGGCGGAGCTCGCCCAGGACCCGAGCGTCGTGCTGGCCGAGCTGCCGCTGTGGGCGCGCTTCCTGGACCGACACTCGAGTGTGGCGGTGCTGCCCAGCGGCGAAGACACACAGCTGATCTGGTCGAACACTCCCGGCTTTCCGCCCGACGCCTCCGAGTGTGAGTTCCGCCTGGGCGCGCTGCGCGCGCTGCTCGCGCTGTGCGCCGGCGATGAACCGGTCGCCATCGCGCACGTGGAGTGCGCCGAGCGCGGCGGCGACCGCTGCCGCTTCGAAGTGCTCGACTGGATTCCGTGTCGCGATCGCCGCCACGAGCGCGGCCTGCGCGAAGTCATCCGCATGGCGGCGGACCTCGAGGGGCGCGAGGCCGTACACCGACGCTTGTCGGAGCTCGCGCTGCATTCGGGCCCGCTGCCCGACATCCGCAAGCTCCAGGGCGTCCGCCGCTTTCTCGAAGAGGTCGAGGACATCATCCTGCTCTTCGATCGCAACCTCGAGCTGCTGGACGCGAACCGCGCGGCGCTGCATTTCGCCGGGATGTCGCTCGCCGAGCTGCAGGGCATGTCGATGCAGGACCTGCTCGCGGCCTCGTCCTGGGACACCGTGCGCGACTTCCTGCCGAGACTCCTCGGGGCGGGCTCGATGCGCGGCGTGCAGCTCGACGTGATCACGCGCCGCGGCGAGGCGACGATCGAAGTGTCTGCGCGCCTCGCCGCGAGCGGCGAGTCGATCGTCTGCATCGCGC
>DATFUE010000552.1:0-6603 GCA_035261165.1 Myxococcota bacterium | reverse complement strand
ATCGAGATCACCGTCACGGAGCACGGGCCGCTCTTGCGCAGCGTGCGGCCCGACGACCCGCGCGCGAGTGCGCTCGCGCTGCGTTGGACCGGCTTCGCCGACGAGAGCGGGGTCGAGGCGGCCCTGCGCCTGCAGCGCTGCGGCGACTGGGAGTGTTTCCGCGCCGCGCTGCGCGAGCTGCGCGCGCCGGCTTCGACCTATCTCTACGCCGACGCGAACGCGATCGGCACGCAGGTCGCGGGCGACCTGCCGATCCGCGCGATCGACACGGGTCTCCTGCCGGTCTCGGGCTCGTCGCGCTTCTACGACTGGCGCGGGATGATTCCCTTCGACGAGCTGCCCACGACCTTCGGCGCGGGCCTCGGACCGCAGGTCGTCTCGACGCACGTCGAGGGCGAGGCATTCCACCATCCGGTGAGCTGGCTGTGGAGCAGTCAGGGCGCGGCGGATCGCGTGCGCGAGCTGGTCGCGCAGGAGGGTGGGATCGACGTGGAGCGCATGGTCGCGATCCAGCGCGACACCGTTTCGCGCCGCGGCCCGGCGAGCCTGCGCCTGCTGATCGGCGACCTCGAGCCCGCGTCCAGCTCTGCGCAGCGCGCGAAGGCGATGCTGCTGGAGTGGGACGGCTCGACGAGCAGAGACTCGGCCGGCGCCTCGCTGTATCACGTGTTCCGGCAGCGGCTCGCGCACCGCTTGCTCGAGAGTCTCAACCTCTCGCGCGACGCGCTCGCGCTGCTCGACCAGGCGGAGCCGGCGCCCGGGTTGGTGCTCGCGCGTACACTCGATCGTGTCGGCCGGGACAAGGCCGGCAGCTTGATCGAGGGCGCGCTCGACGAGACCTGGGCCACGATGCGCACGCAGATCTCCGCGAATCCGAAGAAGTGGGCGTGGGGCGAGATTCACGAGCTCCGCCTGGTGCACGAGTTCGAGCGCTCTGGCAGTGGCACCCTCCGCTGGGTTGGGCGGCGACTCGGCGTGGGCCCGTTCCCGGTTCCCGGTGACCCCGACACGGCCTGGACCATGTATCACCGCGGGCTGCCCGATCGCGCCCTCGAGCTCGGTCCCGGCCTGCGCTACGCGGTCGATCTCGGCGACCCCGACCACGCGCTCGTCGGCCTCGCGGGCGGTCAGTCGGGCAGCTCCGGCTCGGATCACTACGCCGACGCGCTGGCCGACTGGCTCGCCGGACGGCCGCGCCTCCTGTGGATGCACCAGAGCGACGTCGCCTATCACCAAAAGGGCACCTGGGAGCTGAGGCCGGATTGAGCCTTGCTGACTTCGCTCGGCTCCGCCGCTTGCGGGCTCGGCTCGGGACGGCCCTCGCCTCGCCGCCCTGATTCACCGGGCCGCTGGAGAAGAGAGGAATTGACGCCGGGCGGCGCGCGGCGCAGGCCGCGCCGGGGCGTTACTTCTCTGCTGGCGTGCTGGCATCGCGCTCGGATCGCGGATGATCGTCTTCGTCCTGGTTCCAGGTCTGTACTCGGCCGTGGAGCAGGCCGATAACCCCGCGCTGCGCGGGCTTCCGGTCGTGGTCGGCGCGGATCCCGCGAAGCGCGGCACCGTGACCAGCGCGAGCCGCGAGGCGCGCGCGCGCGGCGTCGACGAGGGGATGGAGATGCGCCGCGCGCTCGAGCTCTGTCCCGACGCGGTGATTCGCCCGACGCGGCTCGAGCGCTATCGCGAAGTCGCGGCGGAGCTGCGCGCGCTGCTGCGCGCCGAGACGGACCGCATCGAGGAGCTCGGGCTCGAGGGGACCTTCCTCGAGCTCGGCGCGTCGGTCGACCCGGTCGCGCGCGCCGCGGAGCTCTGCGTGCGCGTGCAGGCGGAGCTCGGCATCGGCGCGGTCGCCGGCATCGGTCCGACGCGCTTCGTCGCGTATCTCGCCGCGCGCCACGCCGGCCCCGGCGGAATCCGTCAGGTCGCCGAGGCCGACGTGAAGAGCTTCCTCGCGCCGATTCCCGTGACCGAGATCTGGGGAGTCGGGCCCGCGACCGCGGAGCGGCTCGCGGCGCGCGGCGTACACACCATTGCGACGCTCGCGGCGGTGGACATCGCGACACTGACCGGTGTCGTCGGCCGCGGCGCGTCCGCCATCCTCGAGTACGCGCGCGGCGCGGACCGCGAGCCGCTGCGGCCCAAGCCGCGCGCTCGCTCGCTCTCGCAGGAGCGCACGCTCGACGAGCCCGCGGTCGACCTGCGCAGCATCGGCGCGCTGCTGGAGTCGCTGGCCGAGCGGCTCGAGCGCGCGCTCGCGCGCGAACGCCGCGCCGCGCGCTCGGTGAGCTTGGGGCTGGGCTTCGTCGACGGCACCAGCGTCACGCGCTCGACCGCGCTCGTGGAGCCCGCGACCGAGCGCGCCGCGTTCGTCGACGCGGCGCAGGGGCTCTTGGCCCGCACGCAGGCCGGTGCGCGCGCGGTGCGGCGCGTGCGGCTCGCGCTCTCGGGCCTGGTGCGCGCCGAGTCACCGGCCGACGCGCGCCAGCTGCGCCTGTTCTAGACCTTCTCGCCACGGCCGAGCGCCCGCTAAGGCCGGCACCCTCCGCGTCCGAAAACGGGGCGGGGGGACCTCGTGACGACCTTCGACCGCCGCAAGTATCCGCGCGTTCGCACCGAGTCACTCGTGTCGATCGCGCGCGTCGACACGCGCGAGACGCTGGCGCACGCGCTCGACGTCTCGATCGGCGGCATCCGCTTCCAGTGCGTCGGCCTCGAGGTCGACCTGGGCGAGACGCTGCGCGTTCAGCTCACGATCGGCACCCGCACGATCCTGGTCGAGGGCGAGCTCGTGCGCGTGACCGAACTCGACGGCTTCACGCAGGAGGTCGCGCTCAACTTCACGCGCGTCGACCCGGAGACGCTGCGCTACCTCGCCGCGAATCTGCCCGAGGGCTACGAGCTCGAGCCCAACGAGAAGTAGCGCGCGAGGCCGACGCGCCTGCGCAGCAGCGCGCGGATCTCGGGCAGCTTCGCGTCCAGCTCCTTGCGGCCCGCGCCCACCGCTCGCTCGGCCTTGTGGAACTCGAACGAGCGGATGCCGCGCACGTCGGGCGCGAGGACGACGTCGACCGGCTCGTGCGCGAGGCGGTGGCGCGCGATCTCGTGCTCGAGCACGCTCATCGACGCGGTGATGATCTCGAGCAGGTTCGGGCCCGCGGGCAGCTCCGGCTCCGGCTCGCCCTCCGCGCGCGGCCGCCCGCGCAGGCGCGCGAGCCCGGTCTCGAAGGCGCCGCCGATCCGCGACACCACCGAGTGTCGGCGCACGCGCGGCTCGAGCTCGCGCACCGGCTGCGCGTGCAGGTTCACGGCCACGCGCACCTCTGCCCCCAGCACCTCGAGCGGAGACACGGGCACGGGGTTGCGGATCGCGCCGTCGACCAGCAGGCGCGCGCCCTGGCGCACGGGCACGAAGATCCCGGGCAGGGAGATGCTCGCGCGGATCGCGTCGAGCAGGCGGCCGGAGCGGATCCAGATCTCCTCGCCGCTGACCAGATCCACGGCGACCGCCGCGTACGGGATCGGCAGATCCTCGATCCGCCAATCGCCGACCAGCGAGCGGAGATACTCGGTGGCCCGCACGCCCGAGAGCAGGCCCTCGCGGGGCCAGACCGGATCGAGATAGCGCACGAGATCTGAGAGCTCCGTGCCGCGCAGGTCGCGCAGGAAGACCTCGATCTGACCCGTGGCCCAGAGCGCGCCCACCAGCGCGCCGATGCTCGTGCCCGCGATCGCGTCGACGGCGATGCCCGCGTCGGCGAGGCCGAAAAGCACGCCGATGTGCGCGATCCCGCGCGCGCCGCCGGCGCCCAGTGCCAGACCCAGTCGCTTCCGTTCGCCGCGTACCGGTGCCGCGCCCGATCTCACGCGATTTCCAATCCGCCGCCGTTTGCAGCTAAGCTCGCGTTGCCCATGAGCGACTTCTACCAGAACGGCGTCATCACGACTCTGCATCGCCTTGCGCCGGCGTCGCTCGGACGGCTCGAAGCGGAGCTCAAGCACTTCGCGCGCGAGCGGCCGATGGCGCTCGTGCTGCCGTGTCTGTTCAGCGAGGTCCAGGGCCCGGGCCTGCGCGCGATCGTCGAGGTGCTGCGCGAGGTCGCGTATCTGCACCGGGTCGTGGTGAGCGTCTCGGGCACGAGCGACGCCGAGGAGTTTCGGCGCGTGCGCGAGTTCTTCCGCGTCCTGCCCGAAGCCGTGTGTGTCTGGGGCAGTGGGCCGACCGTGGGCGAGCTGCTCACGCGCCAACGCGCGAGCGGGCTCGAGCCGGGCCCGGACGGAAAGGGGCGGGCGGTCTGGCTCGGCGCGGGCTGCGCGCTCGCGCTCGGCGAGACGGACGCACTCGCCTTTCACGACTGCGACATCACGACCTACGAGCGCGAGTTCCTGGCGCGCCTCTGCTATCCGGTGCTCTCGCCGCACCTCGACTACGACTACTGCAAGGGCTACTACGGGCGCGCCACCGACCGGCTGCACGGAAGAGTGACGCGCCTCTTCGTCACGCCCTTGATCCTCTCCTTGAAGCGCACCCTGGGCAGCGAGCTGCCGCTGCTCGAGTTCGTGCACGGCTTCCGCTATCCGCTGGCCGGCGAGTTCTCGATGAAGACCGCGCTCGCGCGGCAGGTGCGCATCCCGAGTGACTGGGGCCTGGAGATCGGGCTACTCGCCGAGGTATTCCGCAACGCGTCGCCGCAGCGCATCTGTCAGGTCGAGCTGTGCGACAACTACGACCACAAGCACCAGGAGCTCTCGCCGCTCGATCCGTCGCTCGGGCTACACCGAATGGTGATCGACATCGCGACCTCGCTGTTCCGCAACCTCGCGGGCGTCGGCGTGCAGTTCGACGCGGGCTTCCTCAACACGCTCTGCTCCGCATATCTGCGCCAGGCGCAAGACACCATCACGCAGTACTCCGCGGACTCGCGCATCAACGGCCTGCGCTTCGACCCGCACGACGAAGAGGGCATGGTCGAGACCTTCACCGCGGGTCTGCGCGCCGCCGGTCTCGCCTTCGTGCGCGACCCGATGCGCGCCCCGCTCATCCCCAACTGGCACCGCGTCGGCGCGGCCATCCCCGAGTTCCTCGCCGACCTCCGCTACGCGATCGAGCTCGACCAGCGCGTCTGACACGTCTTACGGGGCCCGGCGCGCGGGCGGCCACGCGCCACCCTAGCTCCGCTCGGCTACGCCTCGCTGCGCGCTCGCGCCCGAAGCGCTCGCTTGCCGCCCTTCGCGGGATGGTGGTGCCCAGGACTGGACTCGAACCAGCATGCCCTTTCGGGCACCAGACCCTGAATCTGGCGTGTCTACCAATTTCACCACCTGGGCAGATGGCGAGCGCGAGGCGATCCTAGCCAAGGGGGATAATGCAGCCAAGGAGGAACCCTTGTGAGCGGATCGGAGCGTCCGGTGGTGTCGCGCGCGCAGTGGCTCGAGGCGCGCAGGGCCCTCATGGCCCGCGAAAAGGAGCTCACGCGGCTGCGCGAAGAGGTCGCGGCGCAGCGCCGCGCGTTGCCCTGGGTGCGCATCGAGGCCAGCTACTCCTTCGACGCCCCGCAGGGCAAGGAGTCACTCGCGGACCTGTTCGCGGGGCGCAGCCAACTCCTCGTGTATCACTTCATGTTTCCGCCGAGCTGGGAGGAGGGGTGCAAGAGCTGCTCGTTCTGGGCCGACGGCTTCGACGGCCTCGGCGCTCACCTGAGCGCGCGCGATGTCTCGTTCGCCGTCGTGTCGAAGGCGCCGCTGGCGAAGCTCGAGGGGTTCCGAAGGCGCATGGGCTGGAGCTTCCACTGGGTCTCGTCGGCGGCGAGTGACTTCAATCGAGACTTCGGTGTCTCGTTCGAGCCGCAGGAGCTCGCGGAGCGGCGGCTCGTCTACAACTTCGGGACGCTGCCGTTCGGCGTGGAAGAGGCGCCCGGGATGAGCGTCTTCGCGAAGAGGGAGCAGGGCGAGGTCTTCCACAGCTACTCGTGCTACTCGCGCGGCATCGACATGATGAACCCCACCTACCACCTGCTCGACCTCGTGCCGAAGGGCCGCGATGAAGCCGGCCTCGCCTTCCCGATGGCCTGGGTGCGCCACCACGACCGGTACTGACGGATCCCGGCGCGTGGGCGCCGTGGGCGCTCGCTTGCGATTCCTGGCTAGGACTTCGAGTCGAGCTCTGAAGTAAGGCTTTCCCATTCGGGGTAGAGCGCGTCGAGCTTTTCCTTTTGGGCGCGGCGTTCGCTGGCGATCTCGCGCATGCGCTCGCCGTCTCTCGCGGTGTCGGGCTCGGCGGCGAGCCAGTCGAGGCGCGTGATCGCGGCCTCGAGTGATTCGATCTCGAGCTCGAGCGCCTGACCGCGCTCGCGCAGCTTGCGCTTGCCGCGCTCGCGCGTGTGCTGCGCGCCGTCGTCGCGTTTCCCGCGAGGGACCGGGCTCCGGGTCGCGCCGGCCTTCGCCTTCTCCTTTGGCTTGGGCGCGGGCTCCGCCTCGCGGGCGAGCGCCGCGGCGTAGGACTCGAAGCCGCCGAGGAACGTGCGCACCCGCGCTTCGCCGTCGCCGGGGGTGATCTCGACGACCCGCGTCGCCAGCGCCTCGATGAAGCGCCGGTCGTGACTCACGAAC
>DATFUE010000551.1:0-16755 GCA_035261165.1 Myxococcota bacterium | reverse complement strand
ATCCGCTCGAGGCCGTAATCCGGGTAGAACTCGCCCGACTCGAGCACGTACGCGCTCGCGGCCTGGATCCCGATCCCGAGATGGATCACCGCGTCGACGTCGGGGTGACTGCAGACGATATCGAGCACCTCGGGGATCGTGTCGCGCGTCTCGCCGCCCGCGAGGTCGATCGGATTGCCGCGGCTCCAGCGCGCCGGGACCATGGTGTCGATCTTCGCGCGCAGGTCGTCGGGCAGGGGAATCAGCTCGAGCCCGGCCTGCACGCAGGCGTCGGAGGTCAGCACGCCCCAGCCGCCCGCGACGGTGAAGATCAAGGTGCGTGGCCCGCGCGGCAGCGGCTGCGTCGCGAACGCCGCGGCGGCTTCGTACGCCTCTTCCACGGTCTCGGTGCGCGTGATGCCGACCTGGCGGCAGACGCCGGTGAAGATGCGGTCGTCCGAGGCCAGCGCCCCCGTATGACTGCTGGCCGCGCGCTTGCCCGCGCTCGTGACTCCGCCGCGCACGACGACCAGCGGCTTTCGCGCGCTGTGTGCGCGCGCGACGTCGGCGAAGCGGCGGCCGTCGCCCACGCCCTCGAGATAGGCGAGCGACACGGCCGTGTCGGGGTCCTCGCCGTAGTATTCGAGATAGTCGGAGAGCTCGAGCATCGCCGAGTTCCCGCAGGAGATCGCCTTCGACATGCCGACGCCGGTGAGCGCGCCGTAGCTCATGAAGCTCGACGCCAGATTCCCGCTCTGCGAGACGACCGAGATCGGGCCCGCGGGCGGGTAGGGCGCCACGATCTGCGCGCACATCGACACCTTCGTCGAGATCAGACCCTGGCCGTTCGGCCCCGCGATGACGATGCCGAGCTCGCGCCCGAGCGCGACCAGCCGCTTCTCCATGTCCGCGCCGTCGGCCGCTTCGCCGTAACCCGCGGAGGCCACGAAGGCCGCGCGCACGCCGATCTTCGCGCACTCGCGCAACAGCTCCTCGTTCACCGTGTTCGGGGTGCACAGGAACACGAGGTCGGCGCGGCCCTTCGGGATCTCGCCGACGCTCTTGTAAGTCGTGCGCCCGAACGACTCGACGCCCTCGCGATTGATCGGGAAGAGCTCTCCCTGGTAGCCGCAGGAGATCAGGTTGTGGAACGCGACCGTCCCGAACTTGCCCGGGTGCTGCGAGACACCGGTCACGACGACACCGCGCGGGTAGAAGAGCGGGCGAAACTTGTCGACGATCGCGCTCACGTCGCGCTCCCCTCGAGCTCGACCAGCGCGTCGATCACCACGGGCTGGTCGCCGGCAACGATCAGCGGGTTGATGTCGATCGCGCGCACGTCCGCGCGCTCCGCTCCGATCCGGCCGAGTGACTCGAGCAGCGCCGCGAGCGCCGCACGGTCGACCGCGGGCTCGCCGCGGAACGGACCCAACACCTTCTTGTACTGCAGTGCGTCGATCAGGTCCTCGGCGTCTCCGCGCGCGAGCGGCGCGACCGCGAACGCCGCGTCGCCGACGGCCTCCGCGAAGATCCCACCGAGACCGAGCATCACGCACGGGCCGAACTGCGGATCGCGCACGAGCCCGGCGATGACTTCGCGCCGGCCACTCACCATGCGACACACCAGTACGCGGGCATCGCCGTCGTCGGCGCGCCGCGCCGCGAGCAGCGCAGTGGCCGCCGCGCGCACCGAAGCCGCGTCGCCCAAGCCCAGGCGCACGAGCCCGCGCTCCGTCTTGTGCGCGATCTTCCGGCCGCAGAGCTTCAGCGCGACCGGAAAGCCGAGCTCCTCGGCCGCGCGCACCGCCGCGTCCGCGCCCTCGACCAGCCGATCCTCGGGAATCGCGATCCCCGCGCCGCGCAACAGCTGCTTCGATTCGTGTTCAGAAAGCGTGTACGACATGGCGCGCCAGAATATCAGCGAATGCGCTGAGTAGTCTCTGCTACTCGCGTGGCCAGAATTCTCGCGAGATTTCGGTACAGGACCGCGGAGATCTTCGGGGCGCGCCGCTCGAGCCGGGCGAGGCCGCGCTCCGTCAGCCGCAACAGGCGCGCGGGCTCGACGACCTCGAGCTCCGCGGAGTGCTTGCGCGTGTAGAAGCCGACTTCGCCGACGAGGTCGCCGCGCGTGAAGCGGTTCAGCACCTGGCGGCCGGCCGGCGTCTCGATCGAGGCCTGCAGCGCGCCGTCGATCACCAGGAACATCTCGCGCCCTTCGTCGCCCGAGCGCAGCAGCGGCTGGCCCGCGGGCGCCCGCCGCTGCGTGCCGTGCTGCGCGACGATCCGGCACTGCGAAGTGGTGAGATCGCGCAGCAGGGGGATCGAGGTCTGCGGCGCTTCGCCGAGGTCGAGCGAGAGCGTGTCCCAGAGCGTGACCACGTGCAGATCGCCGCACAGCGCGGGCGCGAGCAGGAACGAGCACAGCCAGGCGACGCCGAGTGCGCTGGTCGCCGTCAAGCCCAGCCAGCGCAGCTCCCCGAGCTGCGACGTCGCGAGGACCAGGAAGCCGAGACACAATGCATGAGTCGCGAACGTGACCGGCCGGCCCGCTGCGACGAGCGAGCGCACAGCAGCGGCTTCCTCGTCCGCCAGGCGGCGCGCCTCCGCGGAGAAGCGCGTGAAGTAGTGAATCGTGCCGTTCAGCGCGAAGCCGAGCGCGATCGGCGGCACGATGCTGGTCGCGAGCGAGAGCGGCGCGTTCGCGGCGCCGAAGAAGCCGAAGCAGAACGCCAGCGCGACGGCGCTCGGCAGGAGCGCCCGCAGCCCCGCCCAGGGCGACAGGAACAGCAGCGACAACACCGCGTACGCGACGCCGAGCGCGAGCACCAGGCTGCGCAGCTGCGTCGCGATCATGGCGTCGGCCAGGCGCTGGAAGGCGATCGGCTGGCCCGTCACTTTTCCGTGTAGCGGGGGCGGGAGCTCGGCGAGGCGGTCTTCGAGCCGCGCCGAGAGCTCGCGAATCTCCGCCGTCGAGACGGCGCGGGTGTGCACGACCAGGTTGGCGCGCTGGCGCGCCACGTCGACGAGCGCGTCCTGCTCGTCGCTGCGGCCCAGGGAGAGCAGCTCGCCCGCGACGCTCGCGCTCGCGGGCAGCGCAAACGCCTCGGGCGCGCCGTCCGCCGCGGCGCGGTGCACGAGCTTCAGCCAGTCCACGAGCGACGTGACGCTGCCGATCTCCGGGCGAGCCTCGAGCCACTGCTCTAGCTTCTCGAGCTCGCGCAGGTTCGCGGGCAAGGCCAGGGAGTCGCGCGCGTCGCCCTCGACGACGACGTTCAAGGTCGTCACGCCGTCGAGGCGCCGATTCAGCGCGTCGAAGTCGACGCGAAACGGGTCTCCCGGCGGAAACGCGTGCGGCAGGTCGGTCGAGCTGCGCACGCGCGCGGCGGCCGCCACCGACACCACGAAGAGCAGGGCGAAGGCGGCGATCACCCGCCGGCGCCGCCGCACCACGAGCCGCGCCGTGGCGGAGGCGAAGCGCGCGAAGCGATCGGGCGGGAGAGGCGCCTTCCCGCGGCCGAAGCCCGTCGGGCGGCCGAAGGCGAGCAGCATCGCGGGAGTCACCGTGACCGAGGCCGCGAACGCGACCAGGATGCCCGCGAGCCCGAGCACGGCGAACTCGCGCAGGGCGCTCACGGGCGTGACGAGCGCGGCCAGCAGACTCACGGCCGTCGTCAGCGCGGCGAGCCCCATCGGCAGGGCCACGCGGCGCAGCGCGCGCACCATGCTGTCGGCCGGCGGGCGCTCGGGCGCGTCGCGGATCTCGTCGTAGTACGCCGCGATCACGTGCACGGGATACACGAGTGACAGGACTGCGAGCACGAGCGGCAGGACGAGCGTCGCACCGGTGAGGGGCCGGCCGAGCGCGCCGAGCAGCGCGAACGTCCAGAGCTGCGCCAGCCCGACGGTCACGAGCGGCAGCAACATGCCGCGCGCCGTCTTGAACGCGAAGGTGAGCGCGGCGAACACGAAGAAGAGCGCGAGCGGCAGGCGGGCGCGCAGCGCCTCGCGAGTCACCTCGGTCGACGCGCGCTTGAGCCGCGGCGTGCCCGTCACTTGCACCTCGACGCCGCGCGCCTCGCCCAGTGCCACGTCGGCGATCGCGGTGTCGAGCCCGCGCGCGAGGAGCTCTCGGTCGGGAAGGTCGTCGAAGGTCACGACCACCGCCGCGAGCCGCGCGTCGCGAGACAGCACGCGCCCCACCAGCATCGGGTTCGAGAGCGCCTCGCGGCGCAGCGCCTCGCGCCCCGCTTCGCCGTCGGGCACGCGGCCGAGCAGGGGCGCGAAACCGATGCCGTCGGCGCTCGCGCGCGGCACCGGGATCGTCGCCAGGGAGCTCACGTGATGGACGCCGGGCAGCTGGCGCAGGCGCCGCGAGACACGCAGCAGCGAAGTGAGCGGCTCGGACGCGAAGGCGTCGTCCGCCAGAAGGCCGACGATCAGTGTCTCGTCGCTGCCGAACAGGCGCCGCGTGAGCTCGTAGAACGCGCCCGCCTCGTCCCCGCTCGCCAGGAGCTGATCGGAGGAGGGATCGAAGCGGACGCGCGCCTCGCCGGCGCGGAAGTCGTAGACACTGGGAAGTGTCAGCGCCGACAGCGCCAGTGCGAGCCCCAACACGACCCAAGGGTGCGCCGCCATGAAGCGGAGTCCGCGGACCATCGCGCTCGGCCTTCGGCTAGTGCGACGCGCTCGGCAGGGCGTCGGGAGTGAAGAACGCGTCGTCGACCTTTGCCGGAAGCTCGAGCTCGAGGACTTCCATCTGCGTGGACGACCCGTCCTTGGCGTCGAGCTGCACCGCGCGCTTCGCGTTCGCGAACTTGCCGTCGACGCGCACGTCCGCCGGATCGACGCTGTAGATCTTGCGCGCGCGCCCCCCCTTCTCGAAGTTCGCGTCGAAGCTCTCGCGCCGCAGGATCATGCACCACTCCTGGTCGATCGAGGTCACGATGCGCGCGTACTCGGAGCCCGCGTCCGGCGCGGGCTTCGTTTCCAGCACGTAGACCTTCCGCTCGAACAGCTTCGCGTCGTCGAGCCGCCGCACTTGTCCCGGGAACACGACGCGCGCGAAGCGCGCGAAGTCCTCGAGGCTCATGCTGCTCGCGAACAGGCGCGCGTCCGGGCCCGTTGCCTGGATGCGCCGCGCCTTGCCGTCGGCGCGCGTGGATGCCCACACTTCACCGATCGCATCGCCATCGCTGAACAGGTATGCGGAGATCACGTCGTCGGGCGCGTTGCGCCGCGCGATCACGATCTTGCGCCCGCCCGGGTCGGACGTGCGGCTCCAGTAGTCGACCTCGAGCGCGTGATCCACGCCGTCGCCGGCGCGCGTGACGAGCTTGGCGACGCCGTGCGCCGAGGGCGGCAGGTTGCGGATCGCGCAGTCCATGACTTCTGCGATCGAGCCCGCGGCGCCGGCCGGCCCGGCGAACGCGACTGCCGCGACGCTCGCCAGCCGTGCAAGGAGAGTCACGAGAAGACCGGGTGCTCGTGCGGCGCGATCCGACGACATGGCCGGTAAGCTACCAGCCTCGCCGGTGCGCGCAAACCGAGCTGTGACTCACTCCGCGAGCGGGCGCACCAGCTCGCGCTCCGCGCGCTCGATCCCCGCGACCTGATCGTCGGCCGTGCGGCCGCGGTTCAGGAGCACGAGGCGGTCGACGCCGAGCGCCGCGTAGCGGTGCACCGTGTCCAGCTCGAGCTTCGCGCCGGGCGGAGTCACGGAGATCTCGAGCCGGCCGAGCGCCGCGTCGCGGTCGAGTCTCTGCTCGGCGGCGCGCAGCCCTTCGAGCGCGAGCGCCGTCGCGTCGAGATCGAGCGCGAAGCCGTACCAGCCGTTGCCGTAGCGCGCCGCGCGGCGCAGGGCCGACGGGCTCATGCCGCCGACGACGACGGGCGGGTGCGGCGTCTGCACCGGGCGCGGTTGTGACTGGATGCCGCCGAAGGCGACATACTCGCCCTTGTACTCGGGCTTGTCCTGCGTCCAGAGCGCGAGGATCGCCTCGATGTACTCGTCGGTGCGTTGGCCGCGGTCGCCGAACGGCGCGCCGAGCGCCTGGAACTCCGGCTTCAAGTAACCCGCGCCGAGGCCGAAGATGAGTCGCCCCTTCGACAGCCGATCGACGCTCGCCAGCTCCTTCGCGAGCACCACGGGGTTGCGCTGCGGCAGGATGATGATGCCGGTCGCGAGTCGCAGGGTCGTGGTCTGCGCTGCGAGAAATGCGAGCGCGACCGCGGGGTCGAGCAGCTTCGTGTGCGGCGGCGCGGGGGAGGGGGGCGCCTGCGGGTCGGGGAGCACGACGTGCTCGGCGGTCCAGACCGAATCGAAGCCCGCGTTCTCGGCCGCGCGCGCGACGCGGGCTGCGGCGTCCGGATCGGAACACACTCCGGTGTTGATCCCATGGAGCCCGAACTTCATGACGTCTCCCGCGCTCAGGCGAGCGCGGGACGGATTCTAACCGCAATCGCCTCGGCGGCGCGCGCCAGCTCGGCTGTGTCCGCGTAGCGGTTCGAGTGGACCAGGCGAGTCGCTCCGAGATCCGCGTACCCGCGCGCGAGGTCGGCCGCCCGCTCCGGGTCCTCGAGCGGCAGGCGCGTCATGACGGAGACATCGGGCGCGGGCTTGCCGGCGGCGGCAAACAGCTCGCGCAGCCGGGTGACCTGCGGCGCGAGGTCTGCGGGCTTCGCGCCGATGGGCATCCAGCCGTCGCCGAAGCGCGCCGCGCGCGCGAGCGCGTGCGGGGCAGCGCCACCCACCAGCAGCGCGGGCCGCGGGGGCCGCGGCAGGAACAAGAATGGCTGACCGTTCTGCTCGACCACGTCGCTCGCGAACGCCCGTCCCAGAAACTCGAGCACCGCATCCGAGTCGGCCGCCCGCCGCCGTTTCGGAACGCCGAGCGCGCGGAACTCCGGCTCCATCCAGCCGACGCCGACGCCGAGCGCCGTCAGGCGATTGCCCGACAGCTCTTGAATCGTTGCGATCGCCTTCGCGGTCGGGAGCGCCGGCCGGTACGGGAGGATGAGCACCGCCGTGCCCAGCCCGATGCGCTCGGTGCGCGCGGCGAGCCAGGCCAGGGCGGTGAGTGGGTCGAGATAGCGCCCGCCCGAGCCCTCGGCGTCGTCCGGCGGAATCGCGATGTGATCCGGGACGAAGATCTCGTCCAGCCCCGCCGCCTCCGCCGCGCGCGCACATGCCCCCAGTGTCTCAGCCGTCGACTGCGGTCCCATCGTGCGGAGCGAAATGCCGAGCTTCATCGCGCCAGTCTACGCCTCGGCGGCGCAAGCTGTGGGGACCTCCGGGGGCCTCGGCCTCCAGTTCTTGCTATCTAGCCCGTGGTCATGCCAAGCCAGTCGCTGAAGTTCGCAGCGTTTCTCGCGCTCGGCCTCGCCGCCTGCCAGAGCATCGGCCCGGCCTCGGTACCGCGAGACCGGATCGACTATCTCGGCTCGCTCGGGACCTCCTGGAAGCAGCAGACGCTGCTCAACATCGTGAAGCTCCGCTACGGAGACGTGCCGATCTTCCTCGAAGTGACTCAGGTGATCGCGGGCTACCAGCTCCAGACGACGGTGGCGGCCGGCGTAGTGGCGGGAAACGCCTCCGCGAGCACGGTCGGCCCCTTCGTGGTCGGCGGCACGGCGGGCGTGGGAGACACCTACACCGATCGACCGACGGTGATCTATTCGCCTTTGTCCGGCGTCGAGTTCTTGAAGCAGCTGATGACGCCGATCCCGCCGAGCGCCGTGCTGTTCCTGCTCCAGTCGGGTTACTCCGCGAAGCTGAGCATGCCGATGGTCTTGGACTCGATCAACGGAGTGAGCAACGAGTCGAGGCGCGGCATGTCGAGACCCGCGGACCCGAGATTCTCCCGCCTGGTGCAGCTCATCTACGAGCTCCAGCTGAGCGGCAGCTTCGAGAGTCGGATCGAGCGGAAGGACGGAGGAGAGAGTTCTCTGATCGTCTTCGGTCCGAGCCTCGATCCGCAGATCGAGGCCAGGAAGGCCGAGATCCGCGGCATCCTCGGTCTGAAGCAGGGGACCCGCGAGATCCGAATCCTCTACGGCGGTTACTCGGGGAAGAGCGACGAGATCGCCCTGATGACTCGCTCGATGCTCCAGGTGATGCTCGAGCTGGCCGCCACCGTCCAGGTGCCCGAGGCAGACGTTGCCGAGAGCAGGGCGGCTCCGGGGCTCGTGGCCACGCAGCCGTCGGTCGCGGCGGGCCCGCCGCCTGTCGCGATCCTCTGCGGAGACTCGGCGCCGAAGGACGCGTACGTCGCGGTCGAGTACCGCGGGCGCTGGTTCTGGATTCCCGACACGGACATCCAGTCCAAGTACTCCTTCGGCTTCGTGATGCTGCTGTTCTCGATCTCGGGCACGGGGGCCAAGAGCGGTGCGCCCGTCGTCACCGTGCCGGCGCAGTGAGTCTGTCGATGACTCTAGGCGTCCCGAGACACCCAATCGACGAGCAAGGTGTACGCCACCGCGAGCACCACCGGCCCGATGAATAGACCGATGACGCCGAAGGCGATGAGACCGCCAATCACCCCCGAGAAGATCAGCAGCAGCGGCAGGTCGGCTCCCTGCTTGATGAGCATTGGACGCAAGAAGTTGTCGAAGGTGCCGCAGAAGATCGCCCACACGAGGAAGCCGGTGCCCCACACCGCGCCGCGCGTCGAGTAGACCCAGATCACCGCGGGGATCAGCACGAGCGCGGGACCGATCTGCGCGATGCACAGCATGAAGATCAGGGCGCTCAGAATCGCCACGAACGGCACACCCACGATCACCAGGCCGAGGCCAGCCGCCGCGGTCTGAACAACAGCGGTGACGACGACCCCGAGCGCGACGCCGCGAATCGCCTGTCCCGCGAGATGCACCGACTTTTCACCCTGCGGGCCCGCCAGGCGCCGTGCAAACCGGTCGACTCCGCGGGCTGCGGCTTCGCCGTTCGCATAGAGAATCGCAGCGATCGCCACCGTGAGCAGGAACTGCACGAGCAGCAGCGCGACACTGCCCACCTGGCCGACGAGCCAGAGGGCGAACGCCTTGGCATAGGGCGACAGGCGCGCTGACAGCTCCTCCGGGCTGGCGGACGCGAGCTGTTGCCACCACGCCGTGACCTTCGCACCGACTAGTGGCAAGGCCTCCACCCAGGCGGGGGGCCGCGGGACCTCGAGTGTCTCCAGCGACTTCGACCAGCTCACGATCTGGTCGGCGTTTGCGGCGACGGCCGTGACACCGAAGGAGAGCGGCACCACAACGATCAGCAGCAACGCGAGCGTCAGCGCTGCCACGGCGAGAGAGCGTCTGCCGCCCAGCCATGCCTGGGCGCGCAGCAGGAGCGGCCAGGTCGCCACTGCGATCATGGTGGCCCAGGTCAACGCGACCAAGAACGGCCGCACGATCCAGAAGCTCGTCGCGATCAGTAAACCGAGGGCGAGAAGCTGAAGCGTGGTTCGGGCGATGTCTGGCGACCGGTTGTCTGGCACTTTCTCCCCAGTCCGAGGTCCGATGACAATCGTGTTATGAAGGCGATGCGTGGGCGAACGCGAACGGCGGTGCGCGGTGAAGTATGACTGACCGGACAGCCCGTGCAGAAGGAGGATCGACACGATGAGACGCACGAGAGCAATCGGGATCGCGCTGCTGCTTGCCGCGATCGCCGCGGCAGTGATCCCGGCCGACGGGCTGGCCGCGACTCGGCAGGAGCTCGATCGCGAGGCCAGCCGGGTGTTGAAGGTCCTGTATGCGAGAAACAGCGCTGCGCGTCTGCTCGGTGAGAAGGCGACGGGCGTGTTGGTCTTCCCGAACATCGTCAAAGCCGGGTTCATGTTCGGCGGACAGATCGGCGAAGGCGTCCTGCTGAAGGGCCGCAAGCCGGCGGGTTACTACAGCTCGATCGCCGCGTCGTACGGCTTCCAAGCCGGCGTCCAGGTCTTCGGCTACGCGCTGTTCTTCATGAACGAGGGGGCGCTCAAATTTCTCGATTCGAGCGATGGCTGGGAGGTCGGCGTCGGGCCGAGCATCGTCGTAGTGGACGAGGGGATGGGCAAGTCGATGACCAGCACGACGATCACGCAGGACGTCTATGCCCTAATCTTTGACCAGAAGGGGCTGATGGGTGGCCTCGGGTTACAGGGTTCGAAGATCACCAAGATCTCGAAGTAGGGAGCCGCGATGTCGAACACACGTGTGCTGCTGGCCGCGACTCTGATCTGTGTCTTGTCGAGTGCCGCAGCGGCTGGCCCCGAGACCGGTGCCGCCGCTGCGCCAGAGACTCAGCAGGGGATTCTGCTCGACACGATTCGGGCCAATCGGAAGGCGTTCATCGCCGTCAATCTCGAGCTCGGCGCGGAAGAGGCTGCCAAGTTCTGGCCGCTCTACGACCGGTATCAGAAAGAGCTTGGCGCGATCGGCGATCGAATCGCCGCGCTCGTCGACGATTACACCGCGAGCTTTCGCGACCTCTCGAACGACAAGGCCGTGAAGCTCATGGAGGACTACTTAGCCGCCGAGGCGGAACGCGTGCAGGTGCGGCGCACCTACCTTCCCGACTTCGCGAAGATCCTCCCGGGACGAACCGTCGCGCGCTTCTACCAGATCGAGAACAAGATGGACGCCGTGCTTCGCTACGATCTGGCCGCGACCATCCCGGTAGTCGACGAGAAGCGCGCCGCACCGGCGAAGTGAGTCGCAATGGCCGAGCGAGGGCCGCCCCGAGCGAGGCCGGCAAGCGGCGTAGCCGCGCGCAGCGAGGCGCGGCCGAGCGAAGTCAATCGGACTCGAAGAAGACCTGCATCTCGCGCGGCGCGGCGAAGATTTCCGCGCCGGGAGACAGCGCGAGGGTGCGCACGCGCTCGGCGGGAACGTCGGCCTGCACGACCGCGCCCGCGGCGGAGACGAGCTCGAGCTTGGCGCGCGCGCCCAGACTCTGAACGCGGCGCACGCGCGCGGCGAAGGCGTGGCCCTCGAGCGGGCCCAGGGAGAGCTCGAGATCGTCGGGGCGGAAGCCGACGCGCGCCTTGCGGCCGTCGACGGTGGTCGAGAGCCAGTTTGCCTCGCCGAGGAAGCCGAACACGAACGCCGTCGCGGGGCGGCGATAGACTTCGTCGGGCGCGCCGACTTGCTCGATGCGGCCCTCGTTCACGACCACGACCCGGTCGGCGAGCTCGAGCGCCTCTTCCTGGTCGTGAGTCACGAACAGGCTCGTGATGCCCAGCTCGTCGTGCAGCTTGCGCAGCCAGCGGCGCAGCTCGCGCCGGACGCGCGCGTCGAGCGCTCCAAACGGCTCGTCGAGGAGCAGCACGCGCGGCTGCACCGCGAGTGCGCGCGCGAGCGCGACGCGCTGGCGCTGGCCGCCGGAGAGCTGCGTGGGCATGCGCCGGGCGAGGCCCTCGAGCTGGACGAGATCGAGCAGCTCGTGCACGCGCGCTTGGATCTTCTCCTCGGTCGGGCGCCGGTTGCGCGGCTGGACACGCAGCCCGAAGGCGACGTTCTCGAACACCGTCATGTGTCGGAACAGCGCGTAGTGCTGGAACACGAAGCCCACGCGGCGGTCGCGCGCGCTGCGCTCGGTCGCGTCTTCGCCGTCGAAGGAGATCGAGCCGGCGTCCGGGCGCTCCAGCCCGGCGATGAGTCGCAGGAGCGTCGTCTTGCCCGAGCCCGACGGTCCGAGCAGCGCCAGCAGCTCCCCCGGCTCGACGTGCAGCGAGACGTCGCGCAGCGCAGTGAAGTCGCCGAAGCGCTTCCAGAGCCCTCGGACCTCGATGCTCATGCGCGCGTCTCCCGGCGGATCCGCCACTCGAGCGCGCGCTTCGCGACCAGGGTCACGAGCGCCAGCAACGCGAGCAGCGACGCCGCGGCGAACGCCGCCGCGGACTGGTACTCGTTGTACAGGATCTCGACGTGCAGCGGAATGGTGTTGGTGAGTCCGCGGATGTGACCCGAGACGACCGACACCGCGCCGAATTCGCCCATCGCGCGCGCGTTCAGCAGCACGACGCCGTAGAGCAGGCCCAGCCGGATGTTCGGCAGAGTGACTCGCCGGAACATCTGCCAGCCGCTGGCGCCCAGCGAGATCGCCGCCTCCTCCTCTTCCGAACCCTGCTCCTGCATCAGCGGGATCAGCTCGCGCGCCACGAACGGGAAGGTGATGAACATGGTCGCGAGCACGATGCCGGGCGCGGCGAAGATGATCTTCACGCCGTGCTCGATGAGCCATGGCCCGAACACGCCCTGCGCCCCGAAGAGCAGCACGAAGATCAGCCCCGAGATCACGGGTGACACCGCGAAGGGCAGGTCGATCAGCGTGACCAGGAGGTTCTTGCCCGGAAACTCGAAGCGCGCGATCGCCCAGGCCGCGGCGACGCCGAAGACCGCGTTCGCGGGCACCGAGATACTGGCGACGATCAGGGTGAGCTTGATCGCCTGCAGCGCGACCGGCTCGCTGATCGCCTTCCAGTACACGCCGAGGCCGGCGGAGAACGCCTGGACGAACACGGCCACGAGGGGCAGGAGCAGGAAAAGCGCCGCGAAGCCGAGAGCGAGCACGATCAGCGCGGCGCGCACGAGCGGCGGATCCTCGAGCGCCGCGCGCACCGAGGGCGGCGCGTTCCCCTGCGAGTCCTCGAGCGCCGCGATCGTCACGGTGCGGCGCCCTCGCCGGCGAGTCGCCGGCGACCGATCGCCTGCAGAGCGTTGATCGCGAGCAGCAGCGAAAACGACGAGACCAACATCACGGTCGCGATCGCGGTCGCGCCCGCGTAGTCGTACTGCTCGAGCTTGGTCACGATCAAGAGCGGCACGATCTCGGTGCGCAGCGGCATGTTGCCCGAGATGAAGACCACCGAGCCGTACTCGCCCAGGGCGCGCGCGAACGCCAGCGCCGAGCCCGTGACGAGCGCCGGCCAGAGCGCCGGGAACAGCACGCGGTAGAACGTCTGCAGGCGGCCCGCGCCCAGACTCGCGGCGGCCTCCTCCGCTTCGGCTTCGAGATCCTGGAGCACCGGCTGCACGGTGCGCACCACGAACGGCAGCCCGATGAAGGTGAGTGCGATGGCGACGCCGAGCGGTGTATAGGCGGCCTGGATCCCGAGCGGCTCGAGGATGCGCCCGAGCCAGCCGTTCTTCGCGAGCAGGGTCGTGAGCGTGATGCCCGCAACCGCCGTGGGCAGCGCGAACGGCAGATCGACGAACGCGTCCACGAGATCCCGCCCCGGGAAGCGGTAGCGAGTCAGCACCCAGGCCAGGATCAGACCGAAGACCGCGTTCACCGCCGCCGCCGCGAGCGACGCGCCGAAGGTGAGCTTGTAGGCGGCCAGCGCGCGCGGCGAGAGCACCGCGGCGAGAAAGTCCGCGAGCGACAGCGACGCGGTGCGGAAGAACAGCGCCGAGAGCGGAATCAGGACGAGCAGCGACAGATACAGGATCGAGAAGCCCAAGGTGAGCCCGAAGCCGGGCAACACACTGTTTTGCCGACTCGCCATGCGGCCTCTGTTCCTTCCGGTGACAAGCGTCCGGTGACTAGCGCCCGGGTGCGTAGATCTGGTCGAAGACGGCGCCGTCCGCGAAGTGAGTCGCCTGCGCCTTCTTCCAGCCGCCGAAGTCTTTCTCGATCGAGAGCAGCTCGAGCTTCGGGAACTGGCCCGCGTACTTCGCGGCCGCGGCCGGCTCGCTCGGGCGGTAGAAGTGCTTGCCGATCAGATCCTGCGCCTCCGGAGAATACAAATAGGTGAGATATTCGGTCGCGACTGCGGTCGTGCCGTGCCGCCGCGCGAACGCGTCGACCAGCGTCACGGGCGGCTCCGCGAGGATCGAGAGCGAGGGCGAGACCAGCTCGAACTGGCCCTTGCCGAGCTGCTCCATCGCGAGCATCGCCTCGTTCTCCCAGGCGATCAGCACGTCGCCGATGCCGCGCTCGACGAACGTGGTGGTCGAGCCGCGCGCGCCGGCGTCGAGCACCGGGGCGTTCTTGTAGATCGCCGCGACGAAGGCGCGGGTCTTCGCCTCGTCGCCGCCGAACTTCTTCTGCCCGTAGCCCCAGGCGGCGAGATAGTTCCAGCGCGCGCCGCCCGAGGTCTTCGGGCTGGGCGTGATCACCGCGACCCCCGGCTTCGCGAGGTCGTCCCAGTCCTTGATCGCCTTCGGGTTTCCCTTGCGGACCAGGAACACGATCGTGGACGAGTACGGGCAGCTGTTGTGAGGCAGGCGGCTCTGCCAGTCGCGCGGCACGAGCTGCGCGCGTTCGAAGAGCGCGTTGACGTCGCCGGCGAGCGCGAGGGTCACGACGTCCGCCTCGAGCCCGTCGATCACGGCGCGCGCCTGCTTGCCGGACCCGCCGTGTGACTGGTTGACGGTCACGGCTTCGCCGTGCGTCTCCTGCCAGTGCTTCGCGAACAGGTTGTTGTAGTCGGCGTAGAGCTCGCGCGTCGGGTCGTACGAGACGTTCAAGAGCGTCGCGTCCGCGCGCGCGCCCGCGCTCGCCAGACCCAGCAGCGCGGCGGCCACGAGAGACAGAGTGACTTGCATGCGTTTCATCGCGGTTCCCTAGTATGCGAGCTGGAGGCGTCCGAGAACCACGCCCTCGGTGGTGCGGTCCTTGTTGCCGTCGAAGTTGCGGAAGCTCGTGTTGTCGTAGTTGAGGCCGAGCTTCACGAACCGGTTCAGGTACCAGTTTACCCCGACGCTCCAGAGCTTCGCCGACTCGGCGCTCGCGGCGGGATCCGCGAAGTTCGCTTTGAAGACCGAGTCGTCGACCTTCAGCTGGCTGAAGCGCGTGATCAGCTCGAACGCGCCCCACGTGTTGTGGTACGGGTCGAACGACGAGCTCGGCAAGAGGCCTTTGTACGACTCGTTCTCACCGGTGATCGCCCAGGCGAGCGCGACCTGCCACGCGGAGTCGTCGGCGCGGATGTTGGCGAAGCCGGGCCGGCTGTACTCCCTCGACGACAGCACGTACTCGCTGAGCAAGCCGACCGGTCCCCAGTACCAGTAGGCCTGCGGCGAGTAGCGCGTGGCGCTGCCGTCCTGCAGGACGCCGCTGCGGAACGCGAAGAAAGTCTGCTGACCCGTGGTCTTGAAGGTGCCGGGGGTCCCCACCTCGTGGCCGTAACTCGATGCGAAGCCGACGCCGAGGCCCTGCAGACCAGGGATGCCAGCGTCCTGGAACGGGTTGAAGAAGACACGGGCGATGAGATCCTTGTCGTTGCCCGTGTCGGAGTCGGCGCTCGACGCCCCGTCGGGAACGCCGTTCATCCAGGCGAGCTGATAGTTGAAGATGCCCTCGCCGATCACGCCCTGGAGCATGATGCCCAGGTCGCGGTTCGGGACGAGCTGCGTGGGCAGCGCGCGCTCGACGAACCACATCGCGGTCGCCGACTGCAGGCGCTCGAGGCCGACCGGTCCCTTGTACTTCCCGAGCTGGAGCTGCGCCTCCGGGAGGTAACGCAGATTTGCGTAGGCATCCTGCACGACGAGGGTGCTGCCGGCGAAGTCCGGCATGATCCGGAAGTCGACGACACCAGCCAGTGTACCCTCGAAGATCGGGCGGATGCGCCGGAAGAAGAGGGTGTCGGAGCCCGGCGCGAGGTTCGCCGGCGCGTCGTTGAAGAAACGCGCGTCGAATTGGGTGTAGCCGCGGATGCGCAGCTGGTACCTCGAGTCTGGCGAGCGGATCGAGAAGCCGTCGCTGCCCGCGCTGACCACCGCCTGCACCGGTTTGGCGGCTTCGGTCTCGGCGTCGACCTCGAGCTTGCGCTTCATGAGCGCGAGCTCCCGCTCGAGCTCGTTCACGCGCTGTTCGAGCGCCGAGCGATCGCCGGTCCCGCTCGGCGCCTGTTCCTGCGCCCCTGCGCGCGGCGCGCCGAGCGCGAGCGCGAACAGGATCCCCGCGGCGCCGAGCGCCGCCCATCCCCGTGTCATTTCCGCTCCCTTGCCCCGCTGTGGGCAGACGGCCGTCGAGCAAGGCGCATGCCGCCACTCCGGTGACCGGAATGGCCTGCTCGAGCACAGGCTCGGGTGTTTCCGTCGCCCCTCACGGAAATTGGCATACACGTCGTCTGAAAATCCGTTATAAGATCCAGAAATTCGGGAGGACGGATGGAGCGATTCGCTCCGCTCTTGCTCGACATCTGGCGGGAGGTGGGCCGGCACATCGAGATCGGCGAGGCCGTGCAGCGCTGCACGCCGCTGCTCGCGCGCCGCGTGCCCGTCGACCAGGTGCTCGTGCGCCGCTTCGACCTCGCGCACGCGAGCCTCGAGACGGTCGCCTCTTCGCGCGCTTCGGACGGCGACGAGTCCGCGCACACGCGCGACGCGCTGGCTCCCGCCGCGCTGCAGGAGCTGGTCGCGTTCTGCCGCCGCGGCAAGCCGCTGCGCGGCTCCGCCTCGGGCGTCCGCCGCCGCCTGCCGGGAGCGCTGCCCGAGTCACTCGACGGCGACGTGCTGGTCGGGGCGCTGTTGCGCGACGACGCGCCCGCTGGCCTGCTGATCCTGGTGGCGCGGCCGCCGAGACACTTCGAGCGCGAGCACGACGACGTCGCCCGCGCGCTGGTCGAGCCGTTCGCGGTTGCGCTCGGGAACGACCAGCGGATCGCGGAGCTCGAAGCGCTGCGCCGCAGCGCCGAGGCGGACAATCGCAGCTTGCTCACTCGGCTCGGCCGCGACGATCTCTCCGAGAGCATCGTCGGCGCCGACTCCGGGCTGCGCGCGTCGATGGAGCGCATCCAGCTGGTCGCGCCTTCGGACGTCCCGGTCCTGCTGCTCGGCGAGACGGGCTCGGGGAAG
>DATFUE010000550.1:0-6591 GCA_035261165.1 Myxococcota bacterium | reverse complement strand
AACGCTCTTCGTCTTCGCATTGCCCAAGTGAGTCGCGTCGCGCTGCTGCTCGGGCTCGCGGCGCTCGCCTGCAAGCCCAGCGAGTCACCCGCCGCGAAGTATCTCCGCGATCCCGAGGCGGTCAACCGCGGCCGGCTGATCTTCATCGGCACGTGCGGCGCGTATTGTCACTCGACGCACGACGTCGAGCGCGACGCGCCGTCGCTCTACGACTGCGAGTGGAAGCACGGCGGCAGCGACCAGGAGATCTTCGCCTCGATCTCCGCGGGCATCCCGAACACGCGCATGCCGGCGTGGAAGGGCGCGCTGCCGCAGGGCGACGACGACATCTGGCGCCTGGTCGCCTACCTGCGCTCGGCGTCGGAGTGCAAGCACTGATCCGCTAGCATTCGGCGACGGAGGGACTTCGCATGTCGCAGGCCGAGCTCGACCGGCTGATCGGACGCATCCAGAAGGAGTTCTCGACCTGGGGCGCCGGCACGACGATCCCGGCCATGCGCGAGAGCTGGGACCGGCTGTTCGCCGACGTGCGCGACCGTGCGCCGGCAAAGCGCAGCGTCGTCAGCGCCCGCGGCGTGCCCGCGGAGTGGCTCGAGGCCGCCGGGGCGCGCGCGGACCGCGCGATCCTCTACCTACACGGCGGCGGCTACGTGCTCGGCGGCGTGAACTCGCACCGCGACATGATCGCGCGCCTCTCGGCGGCCGCCGGCGCGCGCGCGCTCGGGCTCGACTACCGGCTCGCGCCGGAGCACCCGTTCCCGGCCGCGGTCGACGACGCGGTCAGCGCGTACCGGTTCCTGCTCGACGAGGGAGTCACTCCCGATCACGTCGCGATCGCGGGTGACTCCGCGGGCGGCGGTCTCGCCGCCGCCAGCTTGCTAGCGATCCGCGACCGCGGGCTCCCGCTCCCGGCCGCCGCGGCGCTCCTGTCGCCCTGGGTCGACCTCGAGGGAGCGGGCGAGTCGATGAACGGGGGAGTCTCCGACGACCCGATGGTGAGCCGGGGACTCGTCGAGCTGATGGCGCCCGCGTATCTGAACGGGGCGAGCGCGCGCGACCCGCTGGCTTCGCCGCTCCACGCGAATCTGCGCGGCCTGCCGCCGCTCCTGATCCAGGTCGGCCGCCGCGAGCTCCTGCTCGACGACTCGACGCGCTTCGCCCTGGCCGCGCGGCGCGCCGGGGTCCGAGTCACGCTCGAGGTCTGGCCGGGGATGATTCACGTCTGGCAGATCTTCGCGAGCGAGCTCGAAGAGGGCAGAGAGGCGATCGCGCGGATCGGCGAGTTTCTGCGCGAGTGCATGGGTTAGCCGCAGTGCGGCTCCGCTTCGTCAACCACGCCTCGTTCATCTGCGAGCACGGCGCGACGCGCCTGATCTCGGACCCGTGGCTCTACGGCACCGCGTTCAACGACGGCTGGGATCTCGTCTGCAAGTCGCCGATCGGCGCCGCCGAGCTCGGCGACATGAGCTACGTCTGGTACTCCCACGAGCACCCGGACCACTTCAGCCCGCGCGTGCTGCAGGACGTGCCCGGTGAGCGGCGCCGCGCCCTCACCGTGCTCTACCGCAAGACGCGCGACGGCAAGGTGCTCGGGTTCTGCAGGAAGCTCGGCTTCCAGACCCGCGAGCTCGAGGACGGAGTGCCGGTCGAGCTCGCGGGCGGGCTGCGCGTGACGAGCCGGCACGTGCCGCTGTTCGACTCGTGGTTGCTGGTCGAAGCGGGCGGCGTGCGCGTCTTGAACCTGAACGACGCCGTCGTGCAGACCCCCGCCGAGCTGCGCCGGCTCTCCGAGGGGGTGGGCGCGCTCGACGTGCTGTTCACGCAGTTCAGCTACGCGGCCTGGCGCGGGAACCGGGGCGACACCGAACTGCGTCGCACCGACGCGCGCAAGAAGCTCGACATCGTGCGCGCGCAGGTGCGCGGTCTCGCGCCGCGCTTCACCGTGCCGTTCGCGAGCATGAGCTGGTTCTCGCACGAGGAGAACAGCTTCACGAGCGACGCGATCAACCACCCCTGGGAGGTGCTCGGGGAGATCGCGGCCTGCGGCTCCACGCCGGTGCTCCTCTACCCGGGCGACGCCTGGACGGCGGGCGAGGCGCACGCGAACGACTCCGCCTGCGAGCGCTACCGCGCCGATTACGCGCAGCTCGGGCAGCGCCCCCTACACCGTTCGGCGTCGGTTCCGGTGGACGCCCTGGCCGCCGCGGCGCACGGCTACGTCCAGCGCATCCGCGGCGCGAACAGCGTCTGGCTGCTCGAGCTCCTGCGCCGCAACCCGCTGCTGCCGACGCTCCGGCCGATCGACATCCACCTCTGGGACCTGGACGCCGACGTGCGCTTCTCGTTCGAAGCCGGCCTCGAGCGGATCGAGCGCCGCGACCCCGGCTACGACCTGCGCATGGGCTCGGACAGCCTCGGGTTCATCTTCCGCCAGGCCTGGGGCATCGACACGCTGACCGTGAACGGGCGCTTCCATGCCGACCCCGAAGGCCTGAAGCGCCTCGTCCTGACCTTCGGCGTCGACATGCTGAACAACACCGGCATCACGCTCGGCGCGGCGTTCCTGCTCGATTTCGCGTCGATCGGCTTCCTGCTGCGGATCCTGCGCCGGAAGCTCGAGAGCTTGCGGAGCGCGCCGCCGAGTCAGTCGCCGGCGCGGGCGTGAGCCGGTGATGGCCCCGGGTTGACGGCGGGGCGGGTCCTCGTCCATACAGGCGACATGGCCGCGCGTCCCCTCGCCGCTCTCCTCGCCGTGGCGCTCCTCGGCGCGACGGCCCAGAGCCGCGCAGAGGACGTGCAGCTGCCGTCGCAAAGCGAGGTCGAGGACGCGCTTCCCCAGGGCAAGTCGCTCACCGGGAAGGCGATCTTCGACAAGTTCCTCGACAACCGGCTGCGCACCTGCGTCCAGTGGCAGACGGTGATCTCGCGCGACCCGGGCGGCAGCGAACAGCGCTCGCGCTTCTGGGTGCGCTGGAAGGACTACCGCGACAAGAACAAGCAGCCCGTCGCCGGCGTGATCGCGAAGACCCTGGTGAAGTTCCAGGAGCCCGAGGACATGCGCCAGACGGGCTATCTCATGGTGGTGAACGCGGACCGCTCGAACGACCAGTTCATCTGGAGCCCGTCGAGCGGCAAGGTGCGGCGCGTGCGGCTGCGCGGCGTCGGCATCATGGGCACCGACTACACCTTCGACGACATCGGCTGGAAGAACATCGAGGACGCGGAGTACACGCGGCTGCCCGACGAAGCCATCGACGGCATTCCGGTGTACGTCCTCGAAGTCACGATGAAGCCGTTCATCGAGTCCGAGTTCCGCACCATGCGCACGTGGATCGACAAGCAGCACTTCGTCGCGCTGCGCTCGATCTACCGCGACGCCAAGAAGATCGACATGCGCGAGATGCGCGCCGATTCGACGTCGGTGCAGGACTTCGACGGCGCGTGGGTGCCGACGAAGTCGACGATGTACAACCTGCGCGAGAGGACCTCGACCACGATCTACGTCGAGGCGCTCGATCCCAACGTGCAGCTGGGGGATCAGCACTTCTCGACGCTTCAGCTCACGCTGCGGCGCTGACCCACCCGGCGGGAATGCCAGGTGAGTGACCTCGCCGTGCGGTGGCCGGCCGGCTTGGAGCGACTTCCGGCCGGATATCGAGCGCTCTTCGAGCAAGCCGCAAAGGTGCTCGGGCGCGACGAGCGGGTGCGCGCGCTGTGGGTTTCCGGGTCATTGGCGCGCGGCGCCGCGGACGCGTGGTCGGACCTCGACCTGATCGCCTCGGTGCGCGATGCGGACTTCGATGCGGTCGCGGCGAGCTGGCGCGAGTGGCTCGCGGCGATCACGCCGACGGTGATCGCGCGCCAGATTCCGTTTCTCCCCGGCAGCTTCTATTCGCTCACGCCGACCTGCGAGCGGCTCGACGTGGTGCTCGAACGCGTGAGCGCCGTGCGCTCCAGTTGGTTCTTCGCCCGCATCGCGGTTTTCGACCGCGACGGGCTCGACGCCCAACGTCCGCCCGCGCGGCCGCCCGCGCCGCCGGACCGCGCGAAGGTCGAGACCGCGATCGAGGAGCCGCTCCGCTATCTCGCGCTGCTGCCCGCGGTGCTCGGTCGCGGCGAGTATCTGCTCGCGCAAGAGGGCTACGGGCACATGCGCCGCCGGATCGCGGAGCTGTTCATCGAGCTGAACGCGCCGCTGCCGGCGACGGGGGTGAAACACTTTCGCGACAAGCTGCGCCCCGAGCAGTACGCGCTGCTCGAGTCACTCCCCTGGCCCGAGGCCACGCGCGAGGCGCTCATCGCGGCGAACCTCGAAGTCGGGCGCGCGCTGCTTCGGCACGGCAAGATCGCCGCGGCCCAGGTCGGGCTCACGTGGCCCGAGGCGCTCGAGCGCGCCGTGCGCGCGCACCTCGTGCGCGAGCTCGGCGTCGATCTGTAGCTGCGCGCGGAGCGCGCCTACAGAGGCTGCCCGAAACGGTTCGAGAAGCAGATCTCGTCCAGCTCGCGCCGGCGCAGCCGCTTCGGGAACGGCTTCTCCGGGTAGCCGACCGCGATGAACGCCGCGGTGGAGATGTCTTCCGGGAGCCCGAGCAGCGGCTTGATCTTCGGCTCCTCGGCGACGAGCAGAGTGGTGAGCGCGGTGCCGAGCCCTTCCGCGCGGCAGCCCAACAGGAAATTCTGCACGGCCGGATAGATCGACGCGCCACCGACCACCGACAGGCGACCCAATTCCGTGTCGGTCGCGTAGCAGTCCGCGAGCCGCGCGCCGACCACGACGAGCGCGGGCACCTCGGCCAGATGATTCGCGAAGTGATCGGCGTTGCGGATCATCGCGGGCAGTGTGTCCACCCGCACGTCGCCTCGGGTCATCCCGCCGATGTAGGTCTGCCAGCGCGGCAGATACAGCGCGGCGAGCTTGCGGCGAAGCTCCGGGTCAGTCACGACGATGAAGCGCACCGGCTGGCGATTCCCGCCGCTCGGCGCGAAGCGGGCAGCCGAGAGCGCGCGGCGCAGGACGTCGCGGGGCACCGGGTCGGTGCGGAAGTAGCGGCAAGTGTTCATGCTTTCGATCGCCTCGTACAGATCCATCGCGTGCTCCTCGATGCCCTCGGGTTTCCGCCATCCTATCAAGCCCGCGCCGCGCGAGCGGGACCGGCTCGGAGCGCGCTAGCGTGACTCACATGGTGTCCAGCGACCACGCCTCGCGCAGCGCTCGGCTGCGCGAGCTCGCGCTCTTGTTCCTGCGCCTCGGCTCGACGGCGTTCGGCGGTCCCGCCGCGCACATCGCGCTGATGGAGGAGGAAGTCGTGCAGCGGCGGGGCTGGCTCTCGCGCGAGCGCTTTCTCGACCTGCTCGGCGCGGCGAACTTGATCCCGGGGCCGAACTCGACCGAGGTCGCGATCCACATCGGCCACGCGCGCGCCGGCTGGCCGGGCCTGGTCGTGGCGGGGCTGAGCTTCATCGTTCCCGCGGCGGCCATCGTCACGGCCTGCGCCTGGGCGTACGTGCGGTTCGGGGCGCTGCCCGCGTTCGCGGGCTTTCTGTACGGCGTGAAGCCCGTCGTGATCGTGATCGTCGCGCAGGCGCTCTGGCGCCTCGGGCGCACGGCGATCCGGAGTGTGTGGCTCGGCGCGCTCGCGCTCGCGGCGGCGGCGGCGAACGCGTTCGGCGCCGACGAGATCGGAGTTCTCGCGGCGAGCGCGGGTCTCTCGGTCTTCGTGAAGCTCGGTCGCGAGCACGCTCGGCGCGCCGCGCCACTCACGGGCATGGGCGCGCTCGGTGTCGGGGCGACGAGTGTCTCGTCCGCGGCGTTCGGTCTTTGGCCGCTCTTCTTCTTCTTCGCCAAGGTCGGATCGGTGCTGTTCGGCAGCGGCTACGTGTTGCTCGCGTTTCTGCGCTCCGGCCTCGTCGAGCAGCGCGGCTGGCTCACGGAGGCGCAGCTCCTCGACGCGGTCGCAGTCGGCCAGGTGACTCCCGGTCCGCTCTTCACGACGGCGACGTTCGTCGGATACGTGATCGCCGGACCGGCCGGCGCCGCGGTCGCGACGCTCGGGATCTTCCTGCCCGCGTTCGCGTTCGTCGCGGCGAGCGCGCCGTTCCTGCCGCGCCTGCGCGAGTCTCCGACGGCCGGCGCGCTGCTCGACGGCGTGAATGCGGCGTCGCTCGCGCTCATGGCCGTCGTCACCGTTCAGCTCGCGCGCGCGGCCTTCGCGGATCCGCTCGCGCTCGGACTCGCCGCCGCCGCGGGAGTAGCGCTGCTCGCGCGCCCGGGCTGGAGCTCCGCGTGGCTGGTCTTCGCCGGCGGCGTCATCGGCCTGCTGTCTGGGCGTGTGTGGCCGTGACCCGGCCGGAGTACAATCGGGGAGGAAGGGAGGACGACATGGCACTTCCGCAGGAGATCGCCCCGCTGAACCCCACGATGATGGACGCCATCATGCGGGGCAACGACATGGATTGGATTCCGATGGAGCCCGACCCGGAGCGGGCGTTCATCAAGATCCTCTGGACCGGCGCCGAGACCGGCCGCTGGGCCGTGCTGTTCCGCTGGCTGAAGGGCTACACCGCGCCGCAGCACAAGCACCTGACCGCCGC
>DATFUE010000549.1:0-10247 GCA_035261165.1 Myxococcota bacterium | reverse complement strand
GGCGAGTACACGAAGACCTCGCCGGCGTAAAGCCGCTGGCGTCGCTCCGCGTCTCCGATCTTTGCGTCGAAATTCACCGGTATCATCGCGTCACCCCGGCCGCATCTCTGTGCAACCTCCGCGCCCAGCGGAGCTGCGTGCGCGCGAACCGCGCCCGTCGGACCGTTGCGGAGGGAGGCGATGCACCCCTGACTCGAGCGCGGCGGCTCTTTGCGTCGATGCAGCGATCACGGCGGGATGATCCCGAGAGTTGCTGATCGCCGGCATCCTACCACGCCATTCGACTCGCCGGACTGCTGCCGTCGAGTTGCACGCAAATTGCAGACGAGTCGCGCGGTGGGCTTCGCTTCACAAAAGTGGCGAACTAGAACCGCCCGATTGCCGCGTCTCGCGAGGCCGTCTAGGCTGCGAAGCGAGGTGGCCCCCCTGCCGCGAATGCTCCGTCTTGCTTCGGCTTGCGCCTTGACCGTGCTCGCTCTCGCGGCCGCAGACCGCGTTCGCGCGCAGACTTGTCCGAGCGGGCCACGCGTCCAGTTCGCAGGGCACAATCTGCCGTTGGACAGCTTGCCGGATCCGGCGCCCATGACCGCGGTGCGGATCTACCCGAACCTGACGCTCGCGAACCCGACGTCGCTCGCCTATGCGCCCGACGGATCCGGATTCGCACTCGCGACCGAGCAGAGCGGGCTGGTCCGCGTGATGCCCACCGACCCGAACGGAAGCTCCACGGCGGTGTTCCTGGATCTCACCGCCGGCGAGATCCAGTACGACGCGCAGGAGCAGGGCCTGCTGAGCGTCGTATTCGATCCGAACTACGCCGCGAATCACTTCATCTACGTGGACTACGTCTCGCCCGGGGCGCGCTGTCAGGCCGGCAACTACTGCACGAAGGTCGTGCGCTACACGCGCAGCGCCTCGAACCCGAACCAAGCCGACCCCGCGACCCGCCGGCCGATCATCGAGATGCCGGACGACGCCGCATTCCACAATGGTGGGCAGCTCGTATTCGGTCCCGACGGGATGCTCTATGTCTCGGTCGGCGACGGGGGCACGTACAACGGACAGGATCTGTCGAGGTTGCTGGGCGAGATCCTGAGGATCGATCCGAACTCCGGAAATCCATACGCGATCCCGCCCGGAAATCCGTTCATCGGACAGTCGGGCAAGCGCGCCGAGATCTGGGACTACGGTCTGCGCAATCCCTGGCGTTTCACGTTCGACCGCATGACCGGGGATCTGTGGATCGGCGACGTCGGACAGGGCGCATGGGAGGAGGTCGACTTCGTCCCCGCGGGCGCGACCGCCGGCAAGAACTTCGGCTGGGCATACTGCGAGGGCACGCACGACTACCCGCCCAACCAGTGCAATGCGATTTCGTCGACGCCGCCCGTGATCGAGTATCCGCACGACTCCACCGGGGGCTTCGCAGTGACCGGCGGCTACGTGTATCGCGGCGACACCTTCCCGGAGCTCTACGGCGCCTACATCTACGCCGACTACGTGAGCGGCAAGGTCTGGGCGTACAACCCGGCCAATCACGCGTCGACGCTGATCGCCAACATGACCAATCCGGTGTCGTTCGCCGAGGATCCGCTCGCCGAGCTGGTGATCGTGTCTCGCGCCGGCGGCTTCTATCGCCTGCAGACGACGCAGGGCTCGGGGGGACAGCAGTTCCCGACGACTCTGTCGGGCACGGGCCTGTTCAGCGACACCGCCGCGCTCACGCCCAAGCCGGGGCTCGTGGAGTACGACGTGATCTCGCCGCTCTGGTCCGACGGCGCCCTGAAGCGCCGTTGGATCGCGCTCCCCTCCGGCCAGGTGGCCGGCTTCTCTCCCGACGACCCGTGGACCTTCCCGGTGGGCACGGTCCTGGTGAAGCACTTCGACCTCCGGGTCTCGCCGACCGCGACCCGACGCATCGAGACACGCCTGCTGCTGCGCCAGGTCGACCGCTGGGTGGGCTACACCTATCGCTGGAACAGCGGGCAAACCGACGCGACGCTGCTCACGGCGGCGCTGAACGAGCCGTTCACGATCGACACCGGCGGCGGAACGACGACGCAGACCTGGCACTACCCGTCGCCCTCCGAGTGTCTCGGCTGTCACACGAACGCGTCGGGTCGCGTGCTGGGCATGCGCACGCGCCAGCTCAACCGTGCTTTCACCTACGCCGGAGGCAGTGACAATCAGCTACACGCGTTCGGCTCGTGCCTGGGGATGTTCGCGCAGCCGATCGAGGCGCCGTCGTTCTATCCTGCGATCGCCGACCCCAACAACGCCGCGGAGACGCTCGGCGCGCGCGCTCGCTCGTATCTCGCCGCGAACTGCGCGCACTGTCACCAGCCCGGCGGCCCGGCCCCGGGCGGCATGAACATGCGCTACGAGCCGCTGCTCGGCGAGATGAACCTGATCGGTGTCGCGCCCACCTCGGGCGACCTCGGGATCTCCGGCGCGCTGCGCATCAAGGTCGGTTCGAGTGCGCAGAGCGTGCTCTGGCAGCGGGTCGCCTCGACGGACCCGACCTTGCGCATGGCGAAGGGCACTCAGATCCCCGATCCGCTCGCGGTCTCGCTGCTGCGCACCTGGATCGACTCTGGCCTGGGCGTGCTGGACTCGGATGGCGACGGCGCCGCCGACTCGGCCGACAACTGCCCGTACGAGCCGAACGCCACTCAGATCGACGGCGGCGGCTGGAACTCGTCGACCCCGGATGCGATCGGCGACGCGTGTCAGTGCGCCAACCTCGAAGGCAGCGGCGTGGTGAACACGGCCGACTACACGCGCCTGCGGCAGTATCTCACCGGCGTCGCGACCCCGGGGGCGGAGCGGCACCTCCGCTACCTGGACGTGAACGGCCGGGGGAGCATCCTCGACGTCGCGCACTTCAAGCGCGCGCTCATGCTGGCGGAGCCGCCGCCGCAGCAGATCTGCGGAGCCTCGACCCGGCTCGTACCCTAGCGCGAGCGCCGGCTGGATCGCTCCAAGCGGCTCTGGGTTTCGGCGAGCGCGACGTTTCCGTTCATGAAGACGCCGTCGCTGTTCAGGACGAGAGCCGCTGCTGGGTCCGATTTCACGGCGCGGACTTCGCTGACGGTCTCTTCGGCGGCCGAATCGATTGCGAACAAGTCGAAGGTCTGCTTCATGCCCCCTGCACCTAGCATCGCTCGTGCCGAGCCGGCTCGGGCGCGCGGCGCGCACAGAAGGCACCCGCCCAGTGAAGGCGAAGGCCAATTGGCGAAACTACAACGCCGCGGGCCAGCGGGCCGCGCAACGGTGGAGTCATTGACGTTCTCGCGTGTGGCCGGCAAGACCTAGGTGGCGGATGCTTCCAGCGTCGGCGCCCGAAGGTGTTCCACAGCGGCGCCGAGCTCGGCAGCACGATCGGCGTTTCGTGCGACATGTGTCACCCCGACGCCGCCAACACGCACCCCGAGACCTGTCCGAAGTACCGTGTGCAGCTCGGGCGCGTGGTGCTGCTGCGCGACATGATCAACTGGTGCATCGAGCACCCCGTGCGCGCGACGCCGCTCGCGGCGGACGATCCGCGCATGCGCGCGCCCGAGGCGTACATCTACGCGCAGCGCAAAGGCACACCGCTGGACTGCGGTCGCCGCTGAAGCACCCGTCAGTGACTCGCGTCGAACTCCGCGAGCAGCTTCGCCGGGGCCATGAAGCGCCACGCCTCGACCAGGCGCTCTTCGAGATCGGCGCGCTCGACGCGCGCCAGACGGATCAGCACCATCGGCCAGCCTTGGTAGTGCGGCGTGAGGAAGAACACCTCGGGAGCGACCGTGAGCAGCGCCTCGCGCTCCTCCAGGTCGACGCGCACCGCGAGCGTCTGCCGGTCCGGCAACAGGCGCGCGAATAGTTTCTTCTTCACGTAGAAGCCGGGAGTCCCGTAGCAGGGCTTCTCCGAGGTCTCGGGCAGCGCGAGGGCCAAGGTTCGCACCGTCTTCTCCGTCGCCATCGCGCGATTGTCGCCGAGATTCGAGGCGGCGTGCGATCAGCGTCGAGGCAGACGCGCGCCTCGCGCGGGCGAAATGCGGCGGATTCCCGGGCGCGCTTCCTGCATCGCGGATCCACTGGAGGAGGTGTGCGCGATGTCCATCCGGGTCGCTCTCCAGCACCGCACGACCTACCAGTACGATCGCCCGGTCACGCTCTCGCCGCAGCTCATTCGACTGCGGCCGGCGCCGCACGCGCGAACGCCGATCCCGTCCTATTCGCTCGTCGTCGACCCGCCCGAGCACTGGCTCAACTGGCAGCAGGACCCCTTCGGGAACTTCCTCGCGCGCGCCGTGTTTCAGAAGCCTGCGTCGCTCCTGCACGTACAGGTGGACCTGATCGCGGATCTCGAGGTGCTGAATCCGTTCAACTTCTTCATCGATCCCTCGGCCGAGGAATGGCCCTTCGCCTACGAGCCGCAGCTCGCCAAGGATCTGGCGCCGTATCGCGAGGGCGCCGCGGTGGGGCCGCGCCTGCACGCGTTCCTCGCCGGTGTGCCGCGCGAGCACAGGAGCACGATCGACTTCCTGGTCGAGCTGAATCGACAGGCGCAGGCGTCGGTCGGCTACGTGATTCGCATGGACCCGGGCGTACAGATGCCTGAGGAGACACTCGAGAAGGGCTCGGGCTCGTGCCGGGATTCCGCGTGGCTCGTGGTGCAGGCGCTGCGCCACCTCGGCTTCGCGGCGCGCTTCGCGAGCGGGTATCTCATTCAGCTCGCCCCGGACGAACAGCCCCTCGACGGCCCGCCCGGCCCGACGAACGACTTCGCCGATCTGCACGCGTGGGCGGAGGCGTACGTGCCCGGCGCCGGCTGGATCGGCCTCGATGCGACGTCGGGTCTGCTCTGCGGCGAGGGCCACATCCCGCTCGCGTGCACCCCCGATCCGTCGAGCGCCGCGCCGATCACGGGCGCCGTGGACGAATGCGAGGTGGCGTTCTCGTTCGCGCTCTCCGTCGAGCGCATCCACGAGGACCCGCGAGTCACTCGGCCATACGGCGACGCGCAGTGGGCCGCGATCGACGCGCTCGGGCGCGTGGTCGACGAGCGGCTCGAGCTCGGCGACGTGCGCCTCACGCAGGGCGGCGAGCCGACGTTCGTCTCGATCGACGATCCCGACGCGCCGGAGTGGAACATGACCGCGCTCGGCGGGCGCAAGGCGGAGCGCGCCGAGGATCTGCTGCGCCGGATGCACGCGCGGCTCTCGCCGGGGGGGCTCTTGCACTTCGGCCAGGGCAAGTGGTATCCGGGCGAGTCACTGCCCCGTTGGGCCTACGGGAGTTACTGGCGCCGCGACGGCCAGCCGATCTGGAACGATCCGGCGTTGCTCGCCGACGCGCGCGAGTCGTACGACTTCGGCCCGGCGCAGGCGCAGGACTTCGTGACCGCGCTCGCGAAGCGCCTCGACGTCGACCCGGGCTTCGCGCTGCCCGCCTACGAGGACGCGTGGTACTACCTGTGGCGCGAGCGCCGCCTGCCCACGAACGTCGACCCGCACGACTCGAAGCTCGAGGACGCCGAGGAGCGCGCGCGGCTCGCGCGCGTGCTCGATCAGGGGCTCGGCGCCGTCGTCGGCTACGCGCTGCCGCTGCAGCCGAAGCGGGTGTTTGGCGACGGCGATGCGGTGCAGTGGCGCTCCGGGGCGTGGTTCCTGCGCCGCGAGCGGCTCTATCTGCTGCCGGGTGACTCGCCGATGGGCTATCGCCTCCCGCTGGACTCGCTGCCGTGGGTGGCGCAGGGCGAGGCTCCGTTCCTGGCGGAGGTGGATCCGTTCGAGGCGCGCGCGCCGCTGGCTCGGCGCACGCAGCAGCAACACCTGGCGGTCGCGCCGGTGCCCTCGCGAGATCCGCGCCAGCCACAGGGGCGGCCCCGGCTCGGGGAGTCGGCGCCCTGGGTGGTGCGCACGACCCTGTGCGTCGAGCCGCGCGACGGCATACTGAACGTCTTCTTGCCGCCGGTCGCGCGGCTGGAGGAGTTTCTCGCGCTCGCCCTCGGGATCGAGGAGACCGCCGCCGCGCTGCATCTGCCGGTGCGGCTGGAGGGCTATGCCCCGCCGCCGGATCCGCGGGTCGCGAAGCTCGAGGTCACTCCGGATCCAGGCGTCATCGAGGTCAACGTCGCCCCGGTCGCGAACTGGCGCGAGCTCGTGGCGAATACGACGAGTCTCTACGAAGACGCGAAGCTCGCGCGCCTGCGCAGCGAGAAGTTCATGCTCGACGGCGCACACACCGGCACCGGAGGCGGGAATCACGTGACGCTCGGCGGCGCGACCCCGGCGGACAGCCCGGTGCTGCGCCGGCCCGACTTGCTGCGCAGCCTGATCGGCTATTGGCAGGATCATCCCTCGCTCTCTTATCTGTTCTCGGGCCTGTTCATCGGGCCGACGAGTCAGGCCCCCCGCGTCGACGAGGCGCGCAGTGACTCGCTGCACGAGCTCGAGCTCGCGTTCTCGAAGCTGCCGGCCGATGCGCGCAGCTCGAGCAATGCGCCGCCCTGGCTGATCGATCGCGCGCTGCGCAACCTGCTCGTGGACGCCACGGGCAACACGCACCGGACGGAGCACTGCATCGACAAGCTCTACTCGCCCGATGGGCCGCGCGGCCGGCTGGGCATCGTCGAGCTGCGCGGCTTCGAGATGCCGCCGCACGCGCGCATGAGCTGCGTGCAGCAGCTCCTGGTGCGCTCACTCGTCGCGCGCTTCTGGGACGAGCCGTACCAGCCGCATCTGGTGCGCTTCGGAACGCAGCTCCACGACCGTTTCATGTTGCCGCACTTCGTCGAGCAGGACTTCCGCGACGTGCTCGAAGAGCTGCGCCGCTCGGGCCTGGCGTTCGATCCGACCTGGTTCGCGCCGTTCCTCGAGTTCAAGTTTCCGAGGATCGGCGAGATCGCGAAGCAAGGGATCTGGCTCGAGCTGCGCCGCGCGCTGGAGCCGTGGCACGTGCTCGGCGAGGAGCAGGGCGCCGTCGGTACGGTGCGCTACGTGGACTCGTCGCTGGAGCGCCTGCAGGTGAAAGTTCGCGGCGGCATCGGCGAGCGCTATCAGGTCGCGTGCAACGGTCGCGCGCTTCCGCTGCATCCGACCGGCACGCAAGGGGAGTCGGTGGCGGGGGTGCGCTTTCGCGCCTGGCAGCCTCCGACCTGCCTCCATCCGACGATCCCGGTGCACGCACCGCTCACGTTCGAGATCGTGGATACGTGGCTCGAGCGCTCGCTCGGAGGCTGCACGTATCACGTCTCGCATCCCGGGGGTAAGGCCAGCGCTCGCCTCCCGGTGAACGCGGCCGAGGCCGAGTCGCGGCGCGGCGCGCGCTTCTCCACGCTCGGGCATACACCGGGACGTGTCAGGCTCGCGCCCGCGGCGGCCAACCCGGACTTCCCGCTCACCCTCGACCTGCGGCGGACCTAGGAGGGCGCGTGGCGGACGGCGAGGTCCAGCGCCCCGACTACGAGCGGCTCCCGGGTCTGCACGACGAGATGCTCGACGCAGATGGAGCGCCGCGCGCGCACTGGGCGCCGCTGGTGCGCTCGCTCGAGCGCATGGGCGCGGCCGAGCTCTCGCGTCGCTGGGAGGGCGCGCGCCGGCTGATCCACGAGAACGGCGTGACTTACAATGTGTACGGCGATCCGCGCGGCATGGATCGCCCCTGGGAGCTCGATCCGTTCCCGCTGGTGCTCGCGCCCGAGGAGTGGGCGCAAGTTCGCGCCGCGCTCGAGCAGCGCGCGCGCGTGCTCGACGCGGTGCTCGCCGACGTCTACGGCCCGCAGAGGCTGCTGCGCGAGAACCTGCTCCCGGCCGACCTGGTGTTCTCGCACCCGGGCTACCTCCGGCCGTGTCACGGCGCGGCCGCGAACCAGTCGAGCCTGCAGCTCTACGCCGCCGACCTGGCGCGCGCGCCGGACGGGCGCTGGTGGGTGCTGGGCGATCGCACGCAGGCGCCTTCGGGAGCGGGCTACGCGCTCGAGAATCGGCTGGTGCTGTCGCGCATCCTGCCCGAGGCCTTCCGCGAGAGCCGGGTCGAGAGACTCGCCGGGTTCTTCCAGCGGCTGCGCGACACGCTGCGCTCGCTCGCGCCGCACCACCGCGACAATCCGCGCGTCGCGCTGCTGACGCCGGGCCCGTACAACGAGACCTATTTCGAGCACGCCTATCTCGCGCGCTATCTCGGCTTCACTTTGGTCGAGGGCGGCGATCTCACCGTGCGCGACCGCGCGGTGTACCTGAAGACGCTGGGCGGACTCGAGCCCGTGGACGTGATCCTGCGCCGCGTGGACGACGGCTTCTGCGATCCACTCTCGCTGCGTAGTGACTCGTCACTCGGCGTGGCGGGCCTGGTGCACGCGGTGCGCGCCGGGAACGTGGCGGTGGCGAACGCGCTCGGCAGCGGTCTGGCCGAGTCACCGGCGCTGCTCGCCTTCCTGCCCGGGCTCTGCCGCGCGCTCCTGGGCGAGGAGCTGGCGCTGCCTTCGGTGGCCACTTGGTGGTGCGGGCAGGACGACGCACTCGGCTACGTCGAGTCGCACTTCGACGAGCTCGTGGTGAAGTCGGCGTTCTCGACGCCGGGCGTCGAGCCCGTATTCGGCGCTCGGCTGTCGAAGGCCGAGCGCGAGTCACTTACCGCCGCGATGCGCGCGCAGCCGCACGCGTTCGTGGCGCAGGAGCAGGTGCCCCTCTCGACCGCCCCCGTCTGGGACTCGGAGCGGGTGCACCCGCGCCACCTGGTGCTGCGCGCCTACGCCGCGGCGGCGCCGGGTCGCGGCGAGTGGCAGGTCATGCCGGGCGGTCTCACGCGCGTGTCGGTCGCGCCGGACTCGCTGGTGGTCTCGATGCAGCGCGGTGGCGGGAGCAAGGACACCTGGGTGCGTTGCGAGCGCGCGCCGACGAACGTGACCTTGCTGCGTCCGCCGGGCGCGCCCATCGAGCTGACGCGCGGCGGCGCCGAGCTACCGTCGCGCGTCGCGGACAACCTGTTCTGGCTCGGTCGCTACCTCGAGCGGCTCGAGGGTGTGGCGCGCCTCGCGCGCGCGGTCGTCGCGCGGGTCTCGGGCGACAACCCCGAGACCGACGCCGCGCTTCCCGCGCTGGTCGACACGCTCGTGCGCCTGGGCGCGCTCGAGGAGGGCGTGGCGAGCGACGGCCGCACGCTGCTCGCCGCGAGCTTCGGAAGCGACTCGCCGCGCTCGATCCGCGCGACCCTCGCGTCCGTGCATCAGCTCGCCTTCGCGCTGCGCGATCAGATCTCGCTCGACACCTGGCGCGTGCTCTCCGAGCTGCAGCAGGACGCGACCGGGCCATCGGCCGCGTCGTGGAGTCTCTCCGCCGCGCGCGACGCGCTGAACCGGATGATCGTGCGGCTCTCCGCTTGGAGCGGACTCACGATGGAGAGCATGACGCGCACGGTGGGCTGGCGCTTCGCCGACATGGGACGGCGCATGGAGCGCGGCACCTGGGTGGCGATCCTGCTCGACGCGTGTCTGGTCGAGGCGAGCGACGACGAGCCGGCCCGGCTCGAGGCGCTGCTCGAAGTCGCGGAGAGCGCGATCACGTATCGGCGCCGCTACCGCGGCGAGCTGCAGGCCGTGCCGGCGCTCGACTTGTTGCTCAGCGACGAGACGAACCCGCGCTCGCTGGTCTTCCAGCTCGCCGCGCTCGAGCAACACCTGGCGCACGTCCGCGGCGCGGGCGCGGGCGCGGAGCGCACGCTCGACGAACGGCTCGCGCTGGCCGCGCTCGCGCGCGTGCGCCTCGCCGACGTGGCCGAGCTCTGCGCCGTGGACGCGTCGGGCAAGCGCCTGAAGCTCGCCGAGCTCCTGGCGCGCACGCTCGGCGATCTGCCGGCCCTCTCCGACGCGCTGACCCGCAGCTATCTCTCGCACGCCGGCGAAGCGCGGCGCATCGAGCACTTCTAGGGGCCGCCGTGCGCTATCGAGTCACTCACGAGACGACCTACGCCTACGAAGAGCTGGTCTCGATCTGTCACAACGAGCTGCGCCTCGAGCCGCGCGAGACCGAGCGGCAGCGCAATCTCGGGACCGCGCTGCGCATCGAGCCCATGCCGCGCGCCACCACCGCCGAGCTGGACTACTTCGGCAATCCGACGCACTTCTTCACCGTCGAGGAGCCGCATCAGCGCATGATATTGGTCGCCCAGAGCGAGCTCGAGACCACGGCGCCGCCCGCGGAGCGCCCGGAGCCGCCGGCCTGGGAAGCGCTGCGCGATCGCCTGCGCAAGGACCGGTC
>DATFUE010000548.1:0-3066 GCA_035261165.1 Myxococcota bacterium | reverse complement strand
GCGGTGCACCGGCTGCGCCGGCTCGCCGGCGCCGATCGCGATCATCTGCGTCAGGTGCAGATGGAACGTGGTCGAGCCCGCGAGCACCTGCTTCACGGACCCGACGACGAGCGGGTGTTGGATCAGCTCGCGGCAGATCGCGGAGCGCGCGACCAGGCCGCCCGTGCGGCGCGTGCGGCGCCCGCTGAACGAGTCGGGCCCGAACGGCGTGCGCTCGAGCCAGGGCTCGAGCTCCGCGGCGGCGCGGTCGAGCAGCGAGCCCGGAACGAGTCGGTCGACGGCGACCACGCCTTCTTCCGCGAGCGCGGCGGCGACACTCTCCGGTGTCGCATCGGAGGACAGGTGGGGGACCTTCATGGCTTCTCCTTGGTGCGAGGGTTCGGTCGGCGCAGCGCCTGCGCCACGATCGGAGCGAGGCGCCGAGAGAGGTCGTCGAGGTCCGCGTCGCCGCGGGTCAGTCCGTCGAGCTCGAAGCCGCGCACCAGCGCGATCAAGGTGCGCGCCGATTCGAAGGGCTGCGGCGCGCCGAGCGGCTCGAGCGCCTCGGCCAGGCCTGACGTCAAGGTGCGCTCGTAGCGGCGGAAGTCCGCCGCCAGCGCGGGATCGCGCGCGGCGCGCAGCAGGAGCTCGTACTCGACGATCACCGTCCAGCGGCCACTCACTTCGCGGCGCGCGACCTCGACCAGGAACGCCACGAGCCCCGCCGCATCGCTCGGCCGGCTCTCGCCGAAGATCTCGGACAGGAGCCCGAGCACGCGCGCCACGTAGCGGCGGAAGGCCTCGCGCACCAGCTCGTCGCGCGAGGCGAAGTAGTAAGTCGTCGAGCCGAGCGGCACGCCGGCTGCGGCGGCGACGCTGCGGTGCGTCAGCTGTTCCGTTCCGCGCTCGGCGATCACCCGCAGCGCGGCGTCGAGGATCGCCTCGCGCCGCGGCAGCGGCGCTTCGGCCGGACGCGAGCGGCTCTGGAGCGCGCGCTTCACGATGTACGTTTGTACAGCATCCGCAGGGCATCCGTCCAGCCGCCGGGGGGCCGGGGGGCGGCGGGCTCAGACGCCCGTTGCGTCGGCCCCCCACACGTATTTGTGGAGCTGCAGGTTCAGGCGCACGCGCAGCCCATCGTCGAGCAGCCAGCGCGCGAGATCGCGGGGCTCGAGCCCGGGATGCACGGGCGAGAAGTGCACGGGCACGCGCGCTTCCAAGCCGTGCTCGCGCACGACGCCCACGGCGAAGTCGTAGTCGGCGCGGTCGCAGAGCACGAACTTCACCTCGTCGACTGGGCGCAGGCGCGCGAGGTTCGCGAGGTCGTTGTGCGCCGCCATCTGGCTGCCGGGGGTCTTCACGTCGACGATCGCATGCGCGCGCGGATCGAGCACCGAGATGTCGTGGTGTCCGCCGGTCTCGACCAGAACTTCGTAGCCCGCGTCGAGCAGGCGGCGAACGAGCTCGGGCGTGCCTTTCTGGGCCAGTGGCTCGCCGCCGGTGACTTCGACGAGCTTCGTGCCGAGCTTCGCCACGCGCTCGAGGATCTCGTCGCTCGAGAGTCTCTCACCGCCGGTGAACGCGTGCGCCTCGTCGCAGTACACGCAGCGGATGTCGCAGCCCGCGGTGCGCACGAAGACGCAGGGCCAGCCTGCGTAGGTCGATTCGCCCTGGATGGAGCGGTACAGCTCCTTGATGCGGAGCTCAGCCATACAGGATCGAGCGGTGTCGCACGATCCCGCCGATCAGCTCCTCGATCCGCTCGGGCCGCCGGTCGAGCTCTTCGACGCGGGCGCGACCGACCCGGTCGCCGCCGGTCTTCGGGCGCACGAACGAGAGCTCGCCGCCGACCGCGTCGAGCAGACTGATGACGTTCAGCGGCCGCTTCTCGTCGTTGGACGCGAGCACGACCAGGTCGTCGCCCTCGCGCGCCGCGAGCGACAAACGCGCGCCGGTGCGCAGGCGCACGCGCCGCCCCACTTCACCGGGGTCGAGATTGCGCGGCACCTGACAGACCGCGAGCTGATACTCGCCGAAGTGCACGATGCGCGGATCGTGCTCTTCGACCCACTGGGTCTCCGCGCCGTACACGTCGCCCGCCGAGGGCAGATCCGTCGGCTTGCCCGCGAGCACGGAGACGATCTCCGCGCGGTGCTCGCCCGGACTCGCCGCCATCTTCTGGATCAGGTGAACTACGCGATAGCCCCACTTCTGCATGTCGCCTTCGGACATGCGGCGCGCGGACAGATCGACCAGCTTGTCGGTGAAGCGGCTGCGGCGCTCGGTGACTTCTGTGACTGCCGCCAGCGGGCTGGCCGCGTCCTCGGCGATCAGGATCGAGTCGCGTCCCAGCGCGACGCGCAGGCGCTCGACGTCCTCGATCGCCCAGTCGTGATGATCGAACCATTGGAGCCGGCCGCGGAACAGCTCGGCCGTGTCGAGCACCTCCTTGGGCCGCGGCTGCGCGGTGAACCCCACGACGAGCACGTCCACGTTGTCGGGCAGGTCGGTCGCGGGGCCCTTGAAGAAGTCCATCAGCGCTTCCTGGGGGAGAACGCGGAAGGACACGATCGTGCGGCGGTCGCGCGCGAGCACGAGCGCCGCGAGGATCGAATCGGGCTCGTCTCGCACGACGATCGCCGCGCGTGAGCGGCGCGCGCGCGGCGGCGGGACCTCGACGGGCTCGATGGCGGGGGTGCGCTCGCGCTCCTCCTCGTGCTCGGCGAGGGTCGCGTCGACCTCGCTCTCGACTGGATCTTCCTCCTGCGCCTGCGGCGCTTCGAGTGCGCTCTCGGGCTCGCCGAGCGCCTCGGGCGCGGCCTCGCCGTTCGCCGCGAGCTCGTCCCCCGGCGCTTCGGCGCGTGACTCGCCGAGCTGCGGCCTCTCTTCGCCCTCGCGGCCGAAGCGACCGCGCCCGCGACGGCGCCGGCCGCGGCGCCCCCGCCGGCGTCCGGACTCGTCGCGCTGTGAGTCGTCGCGGCTGGACTCGTCGCGCTCTGGCTCGTCGCCGCCGGCACCCCCGCGCTCCGCGGCGAGCTCGCCTTCCCGGTCGTGCTCCGGCGCGCGCTCGGGCTCCCAATCGCGCGC
>DATFUE010000547.1:0-2749 GCA_035261165.1 Myxococcota bacterium | reverse complement strand
CGCCTAAGGTTCGTCGGCATCCGGCGAGCGCTCGGGCTGCATTTCTTCGGATCCTGTGTCGCCGCCCGGGCGGCGTCCGTCGCCGCTTCGGGGGTCCCCCCGAGTACGGGACCCCCCTCAGCCGGCTCCGGCCCCCGCCGGACTCCGCTGAGCGAGTGAGTTAGTGAGTGACTGAGCTTGGTCACTCCGAGTCCGAGTCTTCTCGACCCCGCCGACGAACGACATGACGGCCGAGCGAGGGCCGTCCCGAGCGAGGCCCGCAAGCGCCGGAAGGCGCGCGCAGTGAGCCGCAGGCGAACGAAGAGTGGGTCGCGCGGCTTTGCCGCGCCGGGCCCCACTAGTTACTGTTCAGGCCCGCGCGCGCGCATCGCGTCGCGGCAGGGCTGGGAGATGTCCGGCTCGTGCTGGTACAGACAGCGCACCAGACCGGTGCCGGCCTCGAGCCCGGGACACAGGCGCTCTGCGTCGGCGCCGCAGGCGGCGTGCAGGGTGGCGGCCCGCTCGCGCATCTGGTCGCGCACGGCGGCGATCTTGTCCTTGCACTCCTTCGAGAGGTCGGCGTCGTGCGCCTTGAGACACTGCATGATCGCGCCGTGACCCGGATCGGTGTCGGGGCACAGGCGTTTGGCGTCGGCGGCGCACGGCCCGGTCGCTTCGCCTTTCGCCGTTTGCGCGAGCGCGGGCGCGGCGGCGAAGAGCGCGAGCACGAGCAGCAGGGCCCGCATCAGCGCACCGGCCCCACGCTCGAGATCACGTACTTCTGGATCTCGATCACCTTGGTCGAGAGCTTCCCGATCGCGGCCTGGAAGGTCGCCATGTGCGGCGTCGCGAAGTGCGCGCGCAGGTCGTCCTCCGACTCCCAGCGCTCGAAGAGGTGCATCACCCCGGGGTCCGAGAGATCCGCGCTGAAGCAGTAGTCGTGACAGCCCTTCTCCCTCAAGGTCTCGGCCATCATGTCCTTGGCCGCGGCCAGCGCGGCGGCGCGTGTCGTCGGATCGACGCGGAACGAGCCAGCGATGATCAGCACGGGCGCCCTCCCATCCGTCGGTTGGCGGGCGCCATCCTACCCAACGCCGCTTGCCCGCGCTTCGGCCGAGGGTTAGAAACGAAACTGAGTTGGTCCCCGTGCGCGACAGCCTGGCGCTCGTGCTCGCCGGCGGCGAGGGACGGCGTCTCGCGCCCCTGACTCAAGAGCGGAGCAAGCCGGCCATGTACTTCGGCGGCCGCTACCGCCTGGTCGACTTCGTGCTGTCGAACCTGGTGAACAGTGGCTACCAGCAGATCCGCGTGCTCACGCAGTACCGCGCGACCTCGCTGATCCGCCACCTCTCGCGCGCCTGGTCGCTGGGCGGCGTGCTCGACACCTCGATCGATCCGGTGCCCGCGGGCCAGAACATCGGGCCGTTCTGGTTTCGCGGCACCGCGGACGCGATCTGGCAGAACCTCGACCTGCTGCGCGAGATGCGGCCGCGCGACGTCGCGGTCTTTGGCTCCGACCACGTGTACAAGATGGACGTCTCGCTGATGCTCGACGCGCACCGCGAGCGCGACGCGGACCTGACAGTCGCCACCCTGCCGGTCCCGCGCAGCGAGGCGCGGAACTTCGGCTGCGTGAAGGTCGACCAGAACGGCTGGGTCGTGGACTTCCTCGAGAAGCCGGCCGACCCGCCCCCGATGCCCGGCAATCCGGATGCGACCCTGGTCTCGATGGGCAACTACGTGTTCCGCACCTCGGTGCTGCTCCAGGAGCTGCGCCGCGACGCGGACCAGGCGTCGACCACGCACGACTTCGGCCGCGACGTGCTGACCAGCGCCCACAAGCGCATGCGCATGCTGGCCTACGACTTCGCGTCGCAGCTCTGCCCGGGCGAGGCCGAGGGCTCGCGCGGCTACTGGCGCGACGTCGGCACGCTCGACTCGTTCTTCGAGGCGAACCTCGATCTGGTCTCCGTCGAGCCGCGCCTCAACCTGTACAACGACTCCTGGCCGATCCGCGGCACGCAGCCGCCGTCCGGCCCGTGCAAGTTCGTGTTCGGCGACGAGGCGGAGGGGCGCGTCGGCAAGGCGATCGACTCGATCGTCGGCTCGGGCTCGATCATCTCCGGCGGCACGCTCGAGCGCACGGTTTGCTTCTACCGCGTGCGCGTGAACAGCTTCAGTCACGTCGACGAGTGCGTGCTGTTCCCGCTGGTCGACGTGGGCCGCGGCGCGAAGCTGCGCCGCTGCATCGTCGACAAGGGCGTGCGCATTCCCGCGGGTGAGACCATCGGCTACGACCTCGAGGCCGACCGCGAGCGCTTCACCGTGTCCGAGGGGGGCGTGGTCGTGGTCTCGCGCGCCGACTTCGGGCAACGCGATGAGTTCGACGTCTAGGGGGCTGGTTGCGCGTCTTCTTTGCGACGGCTGAGCTCGCGCCCCTGGCGCAAAGCGGCGGATTGGGCGACGCGGTCGCGGGCCTCGCGCGCGCGCTCGCCGCGCGCGGACACGAAGTCGTGTCACTCTTGCCCGCCTATCGCAGCGCGCTCGCGCACCCGAGCTGCCCGAAGCTCGCCGACGCCGGCGCCCTGCGCCTGGCGGGACCGTTCGGCGAGGTGCGCGGTCGCTGGCTCTCGGGCGAGCTCTCCACCCGCCACGAGCTGCGGCTGCTCGACGTGCCGCCGTTCTTCGATCGCGCGGGTCTCTACGGCGAGGCGACCGGGCCGTACGGCGACCAGGCAGCGCGCTTCATCAGCTTCGCGCGCGCGGTCGC
>DATFUE010000546.1:0-2224 GCA_035261165.1 Myxococcota bacterium | reverse complement strand
AACGCCTCGCGCAGCGCCGGGGTCGAGAACGCGGGCGCGAAGAGCCCGGCGTCAGACATCGAGGAACGGCGTCTCGCGCTCGCCCTGCAGCACGACGTCGAAGCGCAGCCCCGCGCCGTTCGCGTCGGGCTGCGCGACCAGGCGCGCGCGCAGGCGCGGATCGGCGATCGAGGCGAGCAGTGGATCGCGTGCGTTCGCGGCGGCCTCGTCCGGGAAATAGATGCGCGTCACCAGGCGGTGCAGCAGGCCGCGCGCGAACAGTGACACGTTGATGTGCGGCGCCTGGCGCCGCCCGTCGGCTAGCTTCGCGCCCGGGAGCTTGCGCGCCACGACGAGATACTCGCCCGCGGAGTCCGTCGCCGCGCGGGCGAAGGCGCTCACCCGCCCGTCCGTCTGCCAGAGCTCGAGCAGCGCGTCCTCGACCGGCTCGTGCAAGCCGTCGAGCACCTGTCCGCGCAGCTCGAGCGCGCCCGGGCTTCCCGGCTCCGCGAGCCGGCCGTCGCCAGGACCACACAGCGCGCCGTGGAAGAACGGGCCGATCGTCTGCGCGGGAGTCACCCGCGACTTCACGGCGGCCCACCCGGAGTCGCGGCGCGCCCGCGCAGCACGACGTCGAAGCGGTAACCGAGCGCCCAGTCGGGCGTGGTCGAGGCGAGATCGAAGGCCGCGATCAGGCGCTCGCGCGCAGCTTCGGGCACGGCGTGGAAGATCGGATCGAGCTCGAGCAGGGGATCGCCCGGGAAATACATCTGCGTGACCAGCCGCGTCGCGAACGCGGGACCGAACACCGAGAAGTGGATGTGCGCCGGCCGCCACGCGTTCGCATGGTTCTGCCACGGGTACGCGCCGGGCTTGATGGTCACGAAGCGATAGCGCCCGTCTGCGTCCGTGAGGCAACGGCCGGCGCCGCTGAAGTTCGGATCGAGCGGCGCCGCATGTTGGTCGACCGGGTGCGCGTAGCGTCCGGCCGAGTTCGCCTGCCAGATCTCGACGAGCTGACCCGCGAGCGGAAGCCCGTCCTCGTCGCGCAGCTGGCCCGCGACGGTGATCCGCTCTCCGAGCGGAGCGCCGGCGTGCTGCGCGGTGAGGTCCGCCTCGCGAGTCGCGGGTGGGCGCCGCGCGAAGTTCGGGCCGGTGCTCTCGGAGGGTGAGTGGGGCCAGGCGATCGGCCGCGCGAGCGGCGCGCGCAGCCGCGTCGAGCGGTAGTCGGCGAAGCGGTGCGGCGGGTGCACCTCTCGATCGTCGGTGCGGAAAACGATCACGGCGGCACATTCTACTGCCGGACGCGTTAGATTGCGGTCGTATGCGGTTCGTCTCCGTCGGCTCGTCGACCGTCCACTACCAACTCACGTGGCCGAGCGGCGCGCCGCTGCTGCTCGCGATTCAAGCTGGCGCTCCACCTGCGCGCGAGTCGCAACACCGGAGTCACCCAGCAGGAGCTCGCGGAGCTCTTGCTGCACAGCTCGGTGTATGCCGGCGTGCCGGCCGCGAACGCGGCGATCCGCATCGCGAAGGCCGTGCTCAGCGACTAGGCGGAAGCGAGCGCAGCTTCGCCTCCAGCTTCCGCCGCAGCTCCGCCTCCGACGCCGGCGTCTTCGCGAGCGCGAACTCGAGCAGCGTGCGGCCTTCGGCGGCCTGACCCTGCTCGAGCGCCGCGATGGCCAGGGACGCGAGCTCCTGGTGCCCGACCGAGGGGCGATACAAGTCGCCGACCGCGGCGCGCAGCGCGCGATAAGCGTCGTCCTTCCGGCCCAAGCGCGAGTAACACGACCACAGGCGGGTCTGGAGATAGGACTTCTGCTCGACGCCGCCTTCGCCGTCGCTGTTGCGGAGCGCCGCCTCGTACGCCCGGCACGCGTCCTCGGCGCGCTGGAGCCGCCAGAGGACGTCCCCCCGCAGTCGCTGGCCCTCCCAGCGATCCGGATGCAGGGCGACCACGGCGTCCGAGATGCGCAGCGCCGTGTCGGTGTCTCCGCGCGCCAGCGCGAGCGCGCCCTCGAACACGCGCATGCGCCCGCCCGCGGGGTAGATCTCGTTCGCGCGCGCGACCTCCTCGGCCGCTCGCGCCAGCACCTTCGGGTCCGCGGGGTCGCCGCTGACCACGAGGGCGAACGGATCGATCGCGGTGAGCTCGAAGCGCGCCACCAGGTCCGCCTGCGACGCGCGGCTCGCGTAGAGCACCGAGGCATCGTCGACGAAGACCGGCACATAGTCGGACACCTGG
>DATFUE010000545.1:0-11935 GCA_035261165.1 Myxococcota bacterium | reverse complement strand
TTCCGATCTCGCTCCCGCCGCTGCGCGCGCGCATCGAGGACATCGTGCCGCTGGTGCTGCACTTCCTGGAGCGCAGCCGCGAGCTGACCGAGCTGCGCGGCGTCGCCGCCGACGCGCGCCGCCTGCTCGAGACCTACCCGTGGCCGGGCAACGTGCGCGAGCTCGAGAACGAGGTCGAGCGCATCGTGACTCACGCCGAGTCGGGCGCCGAGATCACCGCGCGCATGCTATCGCCGCGCCTGCGCGGCGCCGCGCCGGAGGCACCGCGCCCCGCCGGGAGCGAGACGCTGCGCCAGGCCGTCGCGCGCTTCGAGTCCTGGTACCTGAAACACGCGCTCGAGCGCAACCAACAGCGCCGCATCGCCACCGCCCGCGAGCTGGGCATCACCCGCGAGTGTCTCTACAAGAAGCTGCGCAGGTACGGGATGCAGTGACCCGCGCGATCAGGAGTCACTTCGCCGAGCCCGAGCGACCCGCGACGAGCGCGGGGATCAGGATCAGGTTCGCGACCAGGATCAGCGACAGGCCGATGGTGAGGAGCAGGCCGAGGCTCGCCATGCCGGGGTGCGGGGAGATCGCGAGCGTGCCGAAGCTGGCGATGGTGGTGAGCGTGCTCTGCACGACGCCGCGGGCCGTGCTGGTCTCGAGCAGCGGATCACCTTCGGCGCCGAGATGCCGCCAGCGGTGCACCAGGTGGATGCCGCTGTCGATGCCTATCCCGAGCAGCGCGGGCAGCACGAGCACGTTCGCGAAGTTGAACGGCAGATCGAAGATCACCCCGAACGCGGCGAGCAGCGCGGCGGAGAGCGCGAGCGGCGCCAGCGCGATCAGCGTGTCCGAGAGCCGCCGCCAGAGCACGAGCAACAGCAAGGTGATCGCGAGCGCCGCGCCGAGCAGCGCCTCGCGAAACGCCTTCACGACCACGCGCGCGGACTCGACGGTGGTGATCGCGATCCCGGTGGCCTCCGGCAGCGCCGCGACCGCGCTGTCCGCGAAGCGCTGCAGCTCGCGGTCGTCGCGGCCGAGATCCTCCTTGGGATACGCGTCGACGCGCACGCGGCCGTCGGGCGCGACCGTATCGCGCACGAGCTCGGGCGGCAGGTCACTCGCTTCGACGGGCTCGGCCTGCAGCGCGGTCTCGATGCGCTGCACCTGCTCGGGCAGCGTGCCGACGACGCTCTTCTCGAGCCGGCGCAGAGACGCGGCGCGCGCCGCCTCGGGCTCGGCTGAGAGCTTCTCGACCAGGCCACTCACCGCCGCGCGCAGCTTGTCGAGCGCGACCCGCGTTTTCGCGTCCAGGGTCGCGGGCATCTCCTCGGTGGTGGCCACGAAGTTGCGCAGCTCGGCGAGCTCCTCCTCCGCCGTCGGCTGGCGAGGCACGCGGTCGGCGGTCGGAGGCGGCGCCATGAAGAGGGCGACGTCCTCGAGGATCGCGAGCTTCGCCTCCTGGTCGGTCGGAACGAGGTCCGAGAGCGTCATCGTGTGGTCGACGGTGTCGAGCTTGCCGAGCCGCGCCGCGACCGCGTCGGCGGCGGCGCGGTCCTTCGCGAGCACCGTCACGCTCCAGGGCGATTGACCGTCGGTCGCGAGCAGATCGTTGAACGCGGTCACCGAGTCGGCGGTCTGCACGCGCAGCCGCAGCGGGTTGTATTCAAAGCGCACCTTCAGCAGGAACGGCACGCACGCGAGCGCGAGCACGGCCGCGCCGATCCGGACGGCGCGCGCGCGCCGCACCGGGAACGACACGACGCGCGAGAACCAAGCGCTCGGTGGCCGGCGCACGCGCGGCTTGGGCAGCGGCGGTTTCATCAGGGTGATGAGCGCCGGCAGAAGCGTCAGGCTCGAGATCACCGACAGGATGATTCCTCCGGCCGAGATCACGCCGAGCTCCGCCACGCCCACGTAGTCCGTGGGCGCGAACGCGAGAAAGCCGATCGCCACGGTGACCGCGCAGAGCAGGAGCGAGAGGCCGACGTCCCGGGCGGTCTCGCGCAGCGCGCCGGCCGAGTCGAGCCCCTTGCCGTACAGGTCCTGCCAGCGCAAGCAGAAGTGCACGCCGAAGTCGTCGCCGAGCCCGATGAAGAGCACGGCGAACGCGACCGACACCATGTTGAGTGACCCGACCGTCGCGGTCGCGAACGCGAAGGTCCAGACCAGGCCGATCGAGAGAGTGAGCGAGGTGGCGGCCATGAGCTTCCAGCTGCGCAGGCCGAAGAACAGGATCGCGGTGACGGCGACGAACGAGAGCGCGCCCGAGAGGGCGGTGCCGCGCGTGACGGTGTCGAGCTCCTCCGACGACAGGGCGAGCTCGCCGGTCACGCGCACGCGCACGCCCGAGTCACCGCCCAGGCCGATCTGCTGCGCGATCTCGTGGATGCGCGCGATCGACTCCTCGGCGGGAATCAGCGCCGCGTAGTTCACGATCGGCTGCACGACGAGCACGCGGCGCGTCGCCTCGGGGAGTGACTGGCCGAGAATCACCTCGCGCCACGACACGGGCTCCGAATGGCCGCGCAGCTCCGCGTCGACCGAGCGCGAGAGGCGATCGAAGATGGGCGCGAGCTCGACCACGGTCGCGTCGCCGGTGCGCAGCGAGTCCGCCGCGCGTCGCAGCAGCGCGAACAGCCCGCGCAGGCTCGCGTCGCGGCGCAGCTCGGCTAGATAGGGCTGCACCTCGGCAAGGTGGTCCGCGAGCTTCTCGAGCTCGCCGGCGCTGAGATACAGAAGGCCGTTCTTCTCGAAGAACGGGCCTTCGCCCGGCACGTCGACGCTCGCGAACAGACTCGTCTCGACGGCGAGTCGATCGCGCAGCGCGAGTGCGGCGTCGCGCGCGCGCTCCGGCGTCGGCGCGTCGACGACCACCAGCAGGGGATCCTCCGACCCCGGAAAGGCGCGCGTGATCTCGTTCCAGGTCTTCTGGTGCGGCAGGTCGGGCGAGAGCATGGCCCCGACGTCCATGTTGATGCCGAGATTGCGGTAGGTGTAGAGGCCCAGAAGCGCAGTCACGAGCAGCGCGCCGACGAGCGTCGCGATCGGATGCCGCCGTACGCCATCGACCCAGACAGCGACCGCGCGGCCGATCAAATCGTCCATGCTGCCCCCGCGCGCGATCGGTTATCCTGCGCCGAACCATGCACCATTCCCGAGTCCGCCGCCGCACGCGGCTCACCGCGAAAGCTCTGCTCGCGTTGCTGGCGCTCCTCGCCGGCGCGGTGCGCGCCTCCGCCGCCGGCGCCGTCCCGGCACAGACCGCGGCGCCCGTGATCGATCACTTCCATTCCGTGCTCCTGGACGTGATGAAGAACGCGAAGACGCTGGGCATCGACGGCCGGCGCGAGAAACTCGCCCCCGCGCTCGATGCCACCTACGACTTTCCGGCGATGGCGCAGCGCTCGCTCGCCACCGGCTGGGCGAAGCTCGATCCAGGCCAGCGCGAACGCTTCACTGCGGCTTTCCGCGCCATGACCTTGCGCACCTACGCCACACGGTTCGACGGCTACGACAACGAACGCTTCGAAACGCTCGGCGAGGAGCCGTCGATCGCGGGCACCGTGATCGTGCGCTCGGTGCTCCACAACGCCGACGAGGACATCCACCTCGACTATCGGCTGCGCTCGACTCCCAGCGGCTTCCGCGTGATCGATGTCTATTTGAGCGGCACGGTCTCGGAGTTGGCATTGCGCAGAGCCGAGTACACCTCGGTGTTGGAGCGCGACGGATTCGAGGCGCTCGTCTCGGCGCTGGAGCGCAGAGTCTCCGACTCGCCGGGCGCCCCGCCGCGCAACTCCGACTCGCGATTGAAGAAGTAGGCCGAGCGGAGCGCCGCGTAGAAGTCGACCGCGCCGTCGCGCAGAGCGTCGAGCGCGTCCGCGGCTTCGTGGCGCGCCGTGATCCCGTTGCCCGTCTGGAGCACGAGCTGGATCGTCGTCGACAGCAGATAGCTCTGCGGCATGACGGTCCCGTCGACCACGTCGCCGACCGTGTCGCGCGCGGTGGTGGGCCCAAAGAGCGGAAGCACGAGATACGGCCCGGCGGGGGTGCCGTAGCGGTACAGCGTTCCGCCGAAGTCGGTCGGGTGCGACTCGAGGCCGATCTCGTTCGCCACGTCGAACACGCCGGCGACGCCCACCGTGGTGTTCACGCAGAAGCGCACGAACGTCTTCCCCGCGCGATCCGGGTGGAACTGCAGCAGGTAGTTCACGAACGACACCGGCTCGGACAGATTGCGGAACATGCGCCGCACCGCGCGCTCCCCGGGGTCCGGCATCAGAAAGCCGTAGACGTCCGAGATCGGTCCAATCGCGTAGCGATCCGCGAACTCGTTGAAGCCGAACACCACGCGGTTGCCCGGCTCGAGCGGATCCCAGTAGGAACTCGGCTCGGCCGAGTCGAGCGCGTCGAAGAGCGCCGCATCGTCGCCAGGCGCCGCGTCGTCCGCAGGCGCAGTGTCTTGCGGGTCGCTCGGCTGGGGCAGCGCGTCGGAGCCCAGTGCGCCCCCGGAAGAGGCCATCGCGTCCGGCTGAGCGGACTCGCTCGCGCCTGCCGCCGGCGCGCCGGCGGCGCCGACCGCCAGCGCGAGCACACTCACGAGGAGTATTGCTGAGACACCGTTTGCGATCAGATTCACCTCGCCAAAGGACCGAGCCGTCGGCGGGCGGGAGTGTAGCCCCATTTTCCCCGCCAGCCGCCGCGCGGCTGCAGTTGCTTTTAATCGGCAAAGGGGCGCTTTCGTGCAGGGGGCCTCTCGCTGCGACCCGGGCGCCGTATACTGCGCCGGCAGTTGACCGCTCGAAACGCGCGTCAGAGAACGGCCCGCGCCCTCGCGCTCTGCGCGGCTGCGGCGGTGTGGGCGTGTGCAACTCCGCGCATCGCGAGCCACGAGCCCCGCGGCCCCGACGTTCGCCTTTCGCTCCTCGCGCTGGGCGACTGGGGCCGAATTCCCAAGGCGGGCGCGAGCCCGCCGAAGCAGCTCCGTGTCGGAGAGGCGCTCGCGGAGGAGGATCGACGTGCGCCGGCCGACGCGCTGGTCTTCGTTGGTGACAACTTCTACCCACACGGCCTGGAAGCGGCGGAGCTCGAGCCGCGGCTGCGCGCGAACCTGGTCGGGCCCTACTGTCATTTCTTGCAGCTGAGCGACCTCGGCGTCCGCGCGCTCGGCGACGCGTGTCCCGAGCCCGAGTCGCGCCGGCACCCGCTGCCGCTCTGGGCCGTGCTCGGGAACCACGACCACTACAGCCCGGCGGCGATCGAGCTGGAGAGCCGGCGCATTCCCGACTACGTGCCGAACTGGCGGCTGCTCGGCCTGCCGGTCGAGACACTCGAGCTCCCGCAGGGGGTGAGCTTGATCTTCTACGACTCGACCGCACTGCGCCTTCCCTCGGGGGCGAGTCACCTCCCGCTGCTGACGAAGGCGCTGCGCGAGTCGCGCGGCCCGTGGCGCATCCTCGTCGCGCACCACCCGATCGACTTCCAGGACGCCTCGCACGGCATCGAGGGCGCGATCGCGGATTCGGGCGCGCGCGCGCAGCTCTTGCTCGTCGGGCACATCCACGACTTGCGCGCGGGCAGGCTCGAGCCGCCCCTGCCCGCGCTGCAGCTCATCTCCGGCGGCGGCGGCGCCGCCGAGTCGAATCACAAGACGCTTCCCGATCAGCTCTGGCAGCTGAAGTCCACGGGCTTCGCGCGCATCGACCTGGTTGGGGCGGAGCCCGCCGATCACCTGCGCCTGCGCGTGTTTGCGGTCTCGGCGACCGGCGACGAGCCGGGCGTGGTGGCCGCGTGGACCGTGTCGCGCGGCGGCGAGGTCGCGGCAGAGACACTGGCGCCGGAGCGCAGGTAGACTCGCGCGCGTGAAGACAACGCTCGCCCTCGTCGTTCTCGGGCTCCTGCTCCCGTTCCACGCGCGCGCACAGGAGCTCGTGCCCGAGTCGGATCGCGCGCTTGCGCGCGAGATCTACCGCGAGCTGATCGAGACCGACACGACGCATTCCTCGGGCAGCACGACGCGCGCGGCCGAGCAGATCGCGGCGCGACTGCGCGCCGGCGGCATTCCCGACGCGGACATCGCGCAGCTGGGGCCCTCGCCCACCAAGGGCAATCTCGTGGCGCGCTTGCACGGGTCGGGCCCCGAGAAGCCACTCGTGTTGCTCGCGCATCTCGACGTCGTCGAGGCGAAGCGCGAAGACTGGTCGGTCGACCCGTTCGTGCTGCTCGAGCAGGACGGCTACTTCTACGGTCGCGGCACCCTCGACGACAAGGCGATGGCGGCGATCTTCACCACGCTCCTGCTGCGGCTCGCGCACGAGCACACGCCGCTGCGCCGCGACGTGATCCTGGTGCTCAGCGCCGACGAGGAAGCGGGCAACGAGAACGGCGCCGAGTGGCTCTTGCGGGAGCACCGCGCGCTGGTCGACGGCGGGCTGGTGCTGAACGAGGGCGGCGGCGGCTGGATGCGCCAGGGCAAGTATCTCGTGCTGGCGATGCAGGCGAGCGAGAAGACTTACATGGACTACGCCCTTCGCGTGACCGACAAGGGCGGTCACAGCTCGCTGCCGACCCCCGAGAACGCCATCTATCGGCTTTCCGCAGGTCTCCTGCGCGTGCAGAAGCTGGTGTTTCCGGTGGAGCTGAACGAAGTGACCCGCGCGTTCCTGCAGCGCGCCGCGGTCACGGAGTCCAAAGAGATCGCGGCCGCGATGCGGGCGCTGGCGGCGAACGCGAAGGATCTCGCGGCGGCGCGCCGATTGTCCCAGGAGCCGCGCTACAACGCGCTGATCCGCACCACCTGCGTCGCCACGGAGGTCCAGGCCGGGCACGCGCGCAACGCGCTGCCCCAGAGCGCGGTCGCCAACGTGAACTGCCGGATTCTGCCGGGTCACTCAGCGGCCGAGGTGCGCCGCGCGCTGCTGACCGCGCTCGCCGATCCGAAGATCGAGGTCGCGCTCGACGAGAAGGAGATCGCGGGCCCGCCCCCGAGCATCGACGCGGAGCTGCTGCGCGCGGTCGAGAGCATCACAGCGCAGGTGTTTCCCGGCGTGCCTGTGGTCCCGACGATGAGCTCGGGCGCGACCGACTCCAAGTATTTCCGCCTGGCCGGGATTCCCGCGTACGGCATCTCGGGGATCTTCAGCGACATCGACGACGTGCGCGTGCACGGACGCGACGAGCGCGTCGGCGTGAAGCAGTTCTACGAGGGTCAGGAGTTTCTGGCGCGCCTGGTGAACGAGCTCACCGCTTCAGCGCCGTGACCAGGCCCGCGGAGATCTGGATCTGGAACGCGCCGGTGAGCCGGATCTGGCGCGCGAGGTGCGCGCGCACGGGCTCGAGCGCGTGGGCATCCTCGCAGGACGAGCGCAGGAAGGCGACCGCGATCTCGGGGTCGGTGACCGCGAGCGTGCTGTCTCGCCGCTCGACGCGCTCGACGGGCAGCACCTCCGCGAGCTCTTCGATCGCGTGTTCCAGATCGAACTCGTGCGCATCGCGGCGCACCGGCAGCATCGCGCCCACCAGACCGAAGCGCTCGGTCAGCTCGCGCAGCTCGATCAAGTGAGTCCACAGGTAGGTCGCCACGAACAGTCGCCCGCCGGGTCGCAGCACGCGCGCCAGCTCGCGCAGCGCTCGCCCGCGATCGGGCACGTGGTAGAGCATGAAGCTCGCGATCGCGCGGTCGAAGCTCGCGTCCGGGAACGGGAGTGACTGCGCGTCCGCGGCGCGAAATTCGGGCGGCGGCGAAAGCCCGACGAGCCGCTTGCGGGCCTCGTCGAGCATGCCCGCCGACAGGTCGGTGAGCACGAGTGACACGCCTTCGGGAACCAGCTGCGCGTTCTCGCGCCACAGGTTGCCCGTGCCGCAGCCGACCTCGAGCACGCGATCGCTCGCGCGCAGCCCGAGGCGCGCGAACAGCCAGCGCGGCCAGCGCTCCGGGTTCACGTCGAAGAGCTCGTAGATGCGCACGCGCGCGTCGAAGCTCGCCGAGTCGCGGTACTCGGCCGCTACGCGCGCCGGGTCGTCGAGCCTCACTTCGTCACCTCCGCGAGCGCGGGCTTCGCGCTCCCGTCGCTGCGCAACAGGCCCCAATGGGCCTCGCGCGCGCGCTTCTCGGCTGGAGCGTCGCGGGCTCGGGCCGGCTTCCAAGGTGAGTCGAACGCCTCGAACCAGGCGAACGCGTGGGCCCGCGTGGCGGGCAGGCGCACAGCGAGCGCCGACCAGAACGCGGCCTGCGAGGACTCACTGAAGCCATCCGCCGTTGGACCGCTGGGCAGGCCCGTTTCCTTCACGAGCACGGGAAGCGCGAAGCGCGCCTCGAGGTCCGCGACGACGTTCGCGACGAACTCCACCGAGGTCTCCGCCGGCGCGGAGCCGAACCATGGCTGATCGACGGGGTGGACGTTCGGCAGCAGGAAGTCCTGTCGCGGCAGCGCCGCGCCCCGCGCGGGCTCGAGATATAGCGAGAACGGCTCACTCGTCGCGAGCGCCAGATCGGGGCGCTCGCTGCGCACGCGCGCGAAAGCCGCGGCGAGCGCCGGCGCAGCGTAGCGCGCGAAGAACAGGCCCTCGTTGCCCAGCGCGAGCGCGATCACGACGCCGCGCTCCGCGCCCGCCGCGGCCAGCGCGCGCCCGAGCTCGCGCGAGTCACCGGGCGACCACACGCCGAGCACGACGGCGCGGAAGCCCGCCTCCCGGGCGAGCTGCGCGAGCGAGTCCAGGCCGTTGGCGCAGGAGTACGTGATCAGCCCGTCGAAGTGGCCACGCAGGAGCGCGAGGTCGGCGCGCAGCGCTGCGCGATCCGGCGGCGGCCCGCCCGCGCCCGGGTCGAAACCGCGCGGTGTATAGGCGACGAAGCGAACCGAGGCGAGCGCGCCCTGCACTCGCTCCGCGTCGCCCCGAGCGGGCGCCGCGTGCAGCAGCGCCGCGAGCGCGAGCGACGCGATCCAGACGCGCTGCAAAGGGCCCGACACGCGCGACATGTTAGCCGGCTCGTCCGCCGAGGCGGCACGCGATAAGCTCGCTCGCATGCACGTCGTCTCCGTCACTCTGCCGCATCAACACTACCTCGTGGTGATCGAGCCCGGCGCGCTGGACAGGCTCGGCGAGCGGACGCGCACCGTCGCGCCCGCCGCGAAGGCGCTGCTCGTCTTCGATCGAGCGCTCGAGGCGACTCATCTGCCCCGCGCCCGCGCCTCGCTCGAAGCGGCCGGCTTCGAGACGGTGTGCGCGCCGTTCGTGGGCGGCGAAGAGAGCAAGACGCTGACCACGGTGCACGACCTATATGACGTCCTGCTCGGGCATCGCTTCGAGCGCGGCTCGCCGGTGATCGCACTGGGCGGCGGCGTGCTCGGCGACACGGTCGGCTTCGCGGCCGCGACCTATCTGCGCGGCGTGCCGTTCGTGCAGTGTCCGACCACGCTCCTGGCGATGGTCGACTCCTCGGTCGGCGGCAAGGTCGGCGTCAACGTGCGGCAGGGCAAGAACCTGGTAGGCGCTTTCCACCAGCCTGTGACCGTGGTCGCGGATCCGCTCGTGTTGCGCAGCTTGCCGCCGCGCGAGCTGCGCTGCGGTCTGGCCGAGTGCATCAAGCACGCGGTGATTGGCGACGCCGAGCTCTTCGCCTGGACCCGGGGCCACATGCAGGAGTTACTCTCGCTCGATCCCGTGGCGCTCGCGCAGCTGATCGCGCGCAACGTCGCGATCAAGGCCGCGGTGGTGATGGCGGACGAGAAGGAGAACGGCGTGCGCGCGCACCTGAACTTCGGTCACACGTTCGGCCACGCGATCGAGGCCGGCGTCGGCTACGGCCGCATCCTGCACGGCGAAGCGGTCGGGCTCGGCATGCTCGCGGCGGCGACGCTCGCCGGCGAGCTGCGCGTCGCCGCGCTTGGGCTGCGCGCCGAGCTCGAGGACGTCGTGGGCCGCGCGGGCCTGCCGCGGCGCGCGGAGCTGCCCGACGACGAGAAGCTCCTCGAAGCGATGGCGCTCGACAAGAAAGTCTCGGCGGGGAAGGTGCGCTTCATCCTGCCCGAGCGCGTCGGGGCGGTGGTGATGCGCGACGACGTCCCGCCCGAAGCGGTGCGCGCCGCTTGGGCTTCGATTCGCGGCTAGGGAGGGCCATCTTGGGTCGTCACATCTCGGGTCGTCACAGAATGGTGTCGGTCGTCGCGCTCGGCCCGGCGCTCCTCTTCGCGCTCTCGTGCGGCGCGGAGCGGAAGCCGGAAGCGCCCGCGGGCTCGCGGCCGCTGCTCGACGGGCTGTCCGAGCACCACATGGAGATCACGACTTCGTCGCCGGTCGCGCAGAGATACTTCGACCAGGGCATCCGCCTCGTGTACGCGTTCAATCACGACGAGGCGATCCGCGCCTTCGAAGCCGCGCAGAAGCTCGATCCGGAGTGCTCGATGTGTTACTGGGGCGTCGCGCTCGCGCTCGGCCCGAACATCAACGCGCCGATGGAGCCGAGCGCGGTGCCGCGCGCCTTCGAAGCGCTCGGCAAAGCCGTCGAGCGCGCGCCGAAAGCCAGCCTGCGCGAGCAGGCGTACGTCTCGGCGCTCGCGGCGCGCTACTCCGACAAGCCCGACGCGGACCGCGCCGCGCTCGATCTCGCCTACGCGAACGCGATGCGCGCGGTGGCGAAGAGCGACCCCGGCGACCTGGACGCAGCCACCCTGTTCGCCGAAGCGCTGATGGACCTCACGCCCTGGGCGTACTGGACCAAGACCAGCGAGCCGACGCAGTACACCGCCGAGATCGTCGCCGAGATCGAGCGCGTGCTCGCCGTCGACCCGAATCACCCCGGCGCGAATCACTACTACATCCACGCCGTCGAGGCCTCGAACGAGCCGGGCAAGGCGCTGCCGAGCGCGAAGCGCCTCGAGTCACTCGCGCCGACGGCGGGTCACCTGGTGCACATGTCCGCGCACACGTACATGCGCGTCGGCCGCTACCACGACGCCTCGGTCGCGAACGAGCGCGGCGCGCGCGCGGACGAAGCGTACATGGCGTGGTGCAAGTCGGGCGGCTTCTACACGCTGGCCTACTACCCGCACAACCTGCACTTCCTGTGGGCGTCGGAGGCCTTCGAAGGACGCAGCGCCGCCTCGCTCGCGACCGCGAAGAAGCTCTCGGAGCAGATCAGCGCCGACGCCGCGCGCCAGACGCCGCCCGCGCACGAGCTCTACGCGGTGCGCTACTTCGCGCCGGTGCGCTTCGGCAAGTGGGAACAGGCGCTCGCCGAGCCCGCACCCCCGGACGATCTGCGCTACGCGCTGGGCATGCAGCACTGGGCGCGCGGCATGGCGCTCGCGGCGACGGGTAAAGTCGACGAGGCCGGCGCCGAGCACGTGGCGCTGGCGGCGATCTCACAAGAGGACGCCGTGAAGCAGCTCGCATTTCTCGAAGGTCCGGCGTCGCAGCTGCTCGAGATCGCGAGTCATGTACTCGCCGCGGAGATCGCGTCGAAGCGCGGCAATCACGACGCCGCGCTCGCGGAGCTCGAAGCCGCACAGCGCGTCGAGCACGCGCTCCACTACACCGAGCCGCCACCGTGGCCGATCCCGGTCCGCCACTATCAGGGCGCCGCGCTCCTCGACGCAGGTCGCGCCGCCGAGGCCGAGACGGTGTTTCGCGAGGACCTGCGCGAGTACCCGGAGAATGGCTGGGCGCTCTACGGTCTGGCCGCGAGTCTGCGCGCACAGAAGAAGCCGGCCGACGAGGTGGACCAGCGCTTCGCGGCGGCCTGGGCGGCCGGAGACGTGAAGCTCACGAGCTCGCGCTTCTGAGCCAGGTGAGATAGACGCGCGGGTCGTCCGTCAGCTCGGGGTGGAAGGTCGCGGCGAAGACGCGGCCCGCCGAGACGAGCGCCGGGTCGCCCTTCACGCGCGCGTGCACGCGCACACCGGCTCCCGTGCGCGCGATGCGCGGCGCGCGGATCAGCACGCACTCG
>DATFUE010000544.1:0-4572 GCA_035261165.1 Myxococcota bacterium | reverse complement strand
TCGCGCCGGCACACGTTGGCGAGCTCGTCCTCGAAGCGGCGATTCAGGAGCGAGAAATTGTTCTGGATCGTCTCGTAGCGCGCCAGGCCGCGCGAGTCGCACGCCCAGAGACTCTTGGTGAGTCCGTATGCGGTCTCGTTGCTGCAGCCGATGTACCGCACCTTGCCCGCCTGCACGGCGCGGTCGAGGGCCTCCATGACTTCGTCGTACGGCAGGTCGGGATCGGGCCAGTGAGTCTGGTACAGGTCGATGTAGTCCGTGCGCAGGCGCACGAGGCTCGCGTCGACGGCGCGCGCGACGTTGTGGCGGTCGAGGGCGGTGCGGCCGCCGCGCACCGCGGCGCGAAACCAGCCGCCGCTCGGGCCCGCGATCTTGGTGGCGACGAAGAGCGTCTCGCGCCGGCCGCGCTTCTCGAGCCAGCTGCCGACGATCTCCTCGCTGCGGCCCGCCCACTTCTCGTCGGGGGGGACCGGGTAGATCTCCGCGACGTCCAGGAAGTCGACCCCGGCCGCGTCGGCGCGGTCGAGGATCGCGTGACTCTCCTTCTCGTCGGCGAAGCTGCCGAAGGTCATCGTCCCGAGACAGATCTCCGACACCACGAGGCCGGTCCTGCCGAGTCTGCGCGTCTTCACTTCTGCTCCTGAGTCAGTGGATGGCGGAGCTTACACGAATTCGGGCTGGGCGCGGCGAGGGCCGCCCCGAGCCGCGCCCGCAAGCGCCGGAGTGCGCAGGGAGGCGAAGCTGAGCGAAGTCAATCAGACAGTGATGTGGGCGCCGGCAAGCCCGCGCGTTTTTCGGCCGGCAAGCGCTCCCAGAGTTGCCGGTAGGTGAAGCGCGCATCGCCCAGCACGCCGGGGTCGGTGACGCCGGCGCGGGGCCCATCGCGGATCACGACGAGCGCCGCGCGCGCCAGGTCCCGGGCGTTGCCGCGGCGCGGCTCGGAGTAGCGGACCCAGATCTCGAGCAGGCTCGCGCGCAGCTTCGAGGGGCTCGCGAACGCGCCGTCGGCGACCAGGATCGTGCGGTGGTTCGCCTCGACGACGAGGTCCGCGCAGGAGATTCCGTCGCACACGGCGCGCGGGTCGTTGCGCAGGCGCACGTCGGGCGCGAACTCGAAGCCCGCGGCGCGCAGGTCGCCGAGCGCGGGGGCGATCTCGGGCGTTCGGTCGGGCGGGCGGAAGAGCACGCAAGCCGCGAGTCCCACCCCGAGCAGGGTCGCGGCGCGCGCGCGCGTGCGGGCCGGGGTCAGCGGCCCCCGCGGCGTCGCCCGCGGCGTTGCCCGCCCCGGGATCCGCCGGAGTCACCGCCTCCGCCGGAGCGGCCGCGGGATCCGCCGCCGGAATCGCGCCGGCGCGGCGCTTCGTCGCGGCGGGCGTCGTCGCGGGACACCTCCGCGGGCGCGGCGGCCGGAGCCATGGGCTCGTCGCGCACCGGCGTCGCGACGTGGCGGTGCTCGAGATACTCGTAGAGCACCGCGGCCAGGAGGCGCTTGCCCTGCGGCGTCGCGGCAAGTGACTCGACGGTCGGCAGATGGGTCTCCTCGCGCGCCTGGCGGTCGCTCGTGGGAACGTCGCGCAGGTGGTGCTCGATCTCGACCTGGAGGCGCTCGGCTTCGCGCCGCGCGACGTCGCCTTCGCTGGGCAGCTTGCGCTCGGGAATCACGATGCGGTTCACCTTCTGGAGCGTGCGGAAGTTGCCGATGTCGAGCCCCGACACGAGCGAGATCGCGGTGCCCGACTTCCCCGCGCGCCCGGTGCGCCCGGTGCGGTGCGTGTAGACCTCGGGGGTGACGGGCGAGGTGTAGGAGATGACGTGCGAGAGATCGCTGATGTCGATGCCCCGCGCCGCGACGTCCGTCGCCACCAGCACGCGCAGCTCGCCGGCCTTGATGCGCTTCATCACCGCTTCGCGCGCGGCCTGCGTCATCTCGCCCTGGATCATGTCCGCGTCGATCTCGTTGCGCTGCAGGTAGCGGCTCACGAAGCGCACGTCGTCGCGCGTGTTGCAGAAGACGAGCGCGGAGTCCGGCTCCTCGAAGCGCAGGATGCGCAGCAGCGCCTGCTCTTTCGCATTTGCAGGGACGACGTAGTGCCAGTGCTCGATCTCTTCGGGCGCGCGCACGCCACCCTCGGTGAGCGAGACGAATTCCGGCTCGTGCAAGAAGACGCGCGCGAGTGACACGACCCGCTGCGGCATCGTGGCCGAGAAGAGACCCGTGAGTCGACGCTTCGGGATGTACTTCTGGAGCTCGCGCATGTCGGGCCAGAAGCCGAGCGACAGCAGCTCGTCGGCCTCGTCGAAGATCAGCACGCGCAGCTTGTCGAGCTTCAGGTTGCCCGAGCCCAGGTGGTCGAGCAGCCGGCCCGGCGTGCCGACGACGATCTGCGCGCCGCGGGCGAAGGCCTCGAGCTGCGGGCCGTAGGCCGTGCCCCCGTAGACGGCGATCGTGCCGATCTCGAGGTATTTCGCCATGAGCTTGAGCTCGTTCTCGATCTGCAGCGCGAGCTCGCGCGTCGGCGCGAGCACCAGCACCTGCGCCGCGCGCAGATCCGGGTCGACGATCTCGAGCGCCGGCAGGCCGAAGGCGCCGGTCTTGCCGCTCCCGGTCATCGCCTGCGTGATCAGGTCGCGGCCCCGGCGCATCACGGGAGTGACTCGGCGCTGCACCGGCATCGGCGCCGACCAGCCCATCTCGGTGACCGCACGGCGGATCGGCTCGGAGAACGAATCGAAGCCCGTGAGCTCTTCGGGGGGCTGCGGCGGCTCTTCGCCGGTCGCGCTCATCGCTTGGCGCTCATGAAATCGGCTCGATCCTCTCCAGCTCTACACGGGACAGTGTCGCTTCGACCAGTCCCTTGACGTCCAAGCCCCGTTCGATCGCTTCGATCGCCTCGGGACGCGTCCACGTCGCCGGCTTTCGGGGCATCAGGAAACTGCAACAGTCCTCGTCGGGCTCGATCGAGATCGCATAGGTTCCCACGCGTTGCGCCAGTGAGATGATCTCGGACTTGTCCGACCCGACGAGCGGTCGAAGCACGGGCAGGGTAGCCGCCCGGTTGATCGTGTCGAGGTTGGCGAGCGTCTGCGAAGACACCTGCCCGACACTCTCGCCGGTCACCAGCGCGAGCGCGCCGTCGCGCTCGGCGAGCGACTCCGCGATGCGCAGCATGAAGCGGCGGTACAGCACGATGCGCGGCTCCGCGGGCGCCTCGCGCAGCAAGGTCTGCTGCAGCTCCGCGAACGGAACCAGCCACAGGCGACTCGAGCCCTGCCAGCGCGCGAGCTCCGCCACGGCATCGCGGGCCTTTCGCTGCGACGCCTCGCTGGTGTAGGGCGCGCTGTGGAAGTGCGCGAAGGAGACCGAACAGCCGCGCTTCATCGCGAGCCACGCGGCGACGGGCGAATCTATGCCGCCGGAGAGCAGCGCGAGCGCGCGGCCGGCGGAGCGCACCGGAAGCCCGCCGGGCCCCGGCCAGCGGTCGTGGAGCAGCAACGCTTCCGCGTGTAGCACGTGGATCTCGATCCAGAGATCCGGCGTCTCGAGGTCGACCGAGGCGCCCGTCTTCTCGCGAATCAGATCGCCGAGCTCGATCGCGAGCTCCTGGGAGCGAAACGGCAGCGACTTGTCGACGCGGCGCACGCGCACGCCGAACGACTTGAACGAGCGCTCGGCCGCGAAGCGCAGCGCGAGCGCCATGATCGCCTCGCGCGTCGGCGGCGCGCTCGTGGCCACGCTCGCGTACGCGACGCCGAAGACCTGCGCGATGCGCGCGGCGACGGCTTCGCGGGGCGCGTCGTCGGGCAGCTCGACGAGCAGCCGCCCGAACAGGCGCCGCGCGCGCACTTTTCCGAAGCCGGCGAGCGCGCGCTCGAGGTTGACGCGCAGGCAGTCCTCGAAGCGCGGGCGGTTGCGCCCCTTCAGCCCGATCTCCGCGTAGTGGACGACGATCTTCACCGGGCGGGATTCTAGCGCTGACAGACGGGACAGAAGTGAGTCCCGCGCGCGCCGATCACGGTCCGGCGGATCGAGGTGCCGCAGACGGGGCACGGCTCGCCCTCGCGCGCGTAGACCCGGCGCTCGTCCTGATACGCGCCGTCGCTCCCGTCGGGCAGCACGTAGTCGCTGATCGAGGAGCCTCCCGTCTCGATCGAGCGGAGCAGCACCTTGCGCACGGCCGACACCAATTCGCGACACTCGGCTCGCGACAGGCGACCCGCGGCGCGGCGCGGCCGGATGCCGGCGAGAAAGAGCGCCTCGTCGGCGTAGATGTTGCCGATCCCAGCGATCACCGCCTGCGCGAGCAAGACGCTCTTGATCGCGACCTTGCGCCGGCGGGTGGCCGCAAACAGCTCGGAGCCCGTCGCGGAGAGCGCGTCGACGCCGAGCCGATCGAGGCGCGCGTCACTCTCGCCAGCGCCCAGGAGCCGCACCTTCCCGAATTTGCGCACGTCGCGGAAGAAGAGCCCCGGCCCGCCGTCGTCGAACTCGATCCGCAGATGTGTGTGGCGGTCGGGAGCGAACGCGCGCTGCGCCTCGGGGCTCAGCGACGCGCGCCTCGCGGCGGAGAGCAG
>DATFUE010000543.1:0-4455 GCA_035261165.1 Myxococcota bacterium | reverse complement strand
GCGATCTCGGCCGGCGGGGCGGGGATCGGCGCGGGCGTGAGGAGGTCGGAAGTCAGCGCGGTCGGAAGTCGCCCGGTGAGCACGCCCAAGCGGTGGATGTCGGCCTGGATCGACGTCTCGAGCGGCGGGACGAGCGCGCGCGTCGCCTCGAGCTGAGTCTGTGCGCTCGCGGTGTCGAGCTCGGTGCCTCTGCCCTCGTCGAACAGGGTCGTAGTGAGCTCATAGGTCTGCTGCTGGTTCTCCGCATTCCGGCGCGCGACCTCGAGCTCCGCCTGTCGGCCGCGCAGCTCGAAGTACGCGCGACCCACCTCGGCCACGACGCTGACGAGCGCGTCGTCGAGCGTGGCCTGGCGCAGCTCGACGTTGGCGGTGTCGGCCTCGACCTCGCGCCGGATGCGCCCCCATACGTCGACCTCCCAGAGGGCGTCGAAGCCGAGGTCCCAGAAAGTGAAATCGCGCTTCGACGTGTCGGCGCCGCGCAACTGCGCTCGGCTCACGCGCTGTTTCTCGAAGCCGCCGCTCGCGGTGGCGATCGGCGCCAGAGTGAGGACCGTCTCCGTGCGGATCGCGCGCGCCAGGTTCAAGTTCGCGAGCGCGATGCGCAGGTCGAGATTGTTCGCAATCGCGTCCTGAATCAGGCCGACCAGAGTCGGGTCGCCGAACTGCTCCCACCAGGCGGGCGCGACGCGCTCCGAGGTGTACTGCGCGGCGGTCGCGCCGAACGCGGCCGGAGTCTCTTGCGCGGGCTCGTGGTAGTCGGGACCGACCGCGCAGCCTAGAGCGAGGAGAGTGACTGCCGCGCCGAGCCACGGGCTGCGCGCGCTACTTCGCATCGCCGACCCCGCGCCGCAGCGCGACGAAGAACACCGGGGTCAGGAACAGACCGAAGACCGTGACTCCGAGCATGCCGCTGAACACCGCCGTGCCGAGGGCGCGGCGCATCTCCGCGCCCGCGCCGTTCGCGGTCACGAGCGGAAGCACGCCCAGGATGAACGCGAACGAGGTCATGAGAATCGGCCGCAGGCGCAGGCGGCACGCCTCGATCGCCGCCTCGAAGCGGCTCTTCCCCGCCTCCTGCTGCACGGTGGCGAACTCGACGATCAGGATCGCGTTCTTCGCCGCCAGCGCGACCAGCACGATCAGGCCGATCTGCACCAGGAGGTTGTCGTCCATGCCGCGCAGCGTCACCCCGATCATCGCGAACAGGAGACACATCGGCACGATCAGGATGACCGCGAGCGGCAGCGACCAGCTCTCGAACTGCGCCGCGAGCGTGAGGAAGACGAAGAGCACCGACAGCGAGAAGACGTAGATCGCCGTGTTCCCTGCGTGGACTTCCTGGTAGGCGAGATCGGTCCACTCGAGCGCGAAGCCGGGCGGGAGCACTCGTTTTGCGAGTCTCTCGACCGCGGCCAGCCCCTCGCCCGAAGATACTCCGGGCGCGGCGCCGCCATTGATCTCGGCCGCCGGGTAGAGGTTGTAGTGCACGACGCGGTCCGGCCCGGTAATGCGCCGCAGGTCGACGAGCGACCCCAGCAGGACCATCTCGCCGGCCCCATTGCGCGTCTCGAGACGCGCGACGCTCGCTTCGTCGGCGCGGTGCCCGGCGTCGGCCTGCGCGCGCACCTGGAACGTGCGCCCGAGAAGATTGAAGTCGTTCACGTAGATCGAGCCCAGATAGACCTGCAGCGTGTCGAAGACGTTGCCGAGCGGGACGTTCATCATCTTGGCCTTCGCCCGGTCGATCTCGGCAAACAGCTGCGGTGTTCCCGCCCGGAAGGTCGTGAAGACGCCGCGCAGCGCCGGATCGGCGTTCCCGCCAGCCACGAGTGAGTCGGCCGCGGCCTGTATTGCCGCGAAGCCCGAGGAGCGCCGGTCCTCGACGTACAGCTTGAATCCCCCGGACGTGCCCAACCCCCGCACCGGCGGCGGCGGGAAGACCGCGACGAAGGCGTCGCGGACCTGGCCGAACCGCTTGCGCAGCTCGGCGATCACGACGGGCGCGCGCAAGCCCTTGGCGTCGCGCTCCGCGAACGGCGCCAGACCGATGAAGATCGCGGCGGCGTTCGAGCTGTTGGTGCGCGTCGCGCCGGAGAAGCCGACGAACTCGACGGCGTACGTGACTCCCGGCGTGTCGAGCGCGACGCGGGCGATCTGCTGCGTGAGCGAGTCCGTGCGCTCGAGAGATGCGCCGTCGGGAAGCTGGATCGCCGTGATCAGGTAGCCCTGGTCCTGCTCCGGGATGAAGCCGACGGGGGTCGACCGGAACAGGAAGATCGCGGCCCCGAGCAGCAGCAGGTACACGGCGAGCGCCGCCGGCACGCGCCGCACGATGCGGGTCACCGCGCCGACGTAGTGCCCGGTCACCGCCGCGAAGCCGCGGTTGAAGATGCGGAAGAAGTGCCCGAGCGAGAGGTCCCACAGGCGCGTGAACCAGTCGCGCTGGGCGTCGTGACCGCGGAGCAGAAGGCCGCAGAGTGCCGGCGTCAGCGTGAGCGACACGAACAGCGAAATGAACGTGGATACTGCGATCGTGACCGCGAACTGCCGGTAGAACTGACCCGAGATTCCCGAGACGAACGCCGTGGGAATGAACACGGCGCCCAACACGAGGCTGGCGGCGATGACCGGCGCGCTGACTTCCGACATCGCCTTGCGCGCGGCGTCGCGCGGCGCGAGCCCGGCTTCGAGGTTTCGCTCCACGTTCTCGACGACCACGATCGCGTCGTCGACGACGATGCCGATGGCCAGGACGAGACCGAACAGCGAGAGGTTGTTGAGCGAGAAGCCCAGCGCGGCCATCGCCGCGAACGCGCCGACGAGGGACACCGGAATCGCGACCAGCGGAATCACGCTCGCGCGCCAACTCTGCAGGAACACCAGGACGACGAGCACGACCAGAAGAACTGCCTCGAACAGCGTGCGCTTCACGTCGGCGATCGACTCACTCACGAACAGAGTCGGGTCGTAGACGATCTTGTACGCGAGATCCTCCGGGAAGTCCGCGCTGAGCTCTTGCATCGTCCCGCGGATCCGCTGCGAGGTGGCGAGCGCGTTGGAGCCGGGCCGCTGCGTGACCACGAGCGCCACGGCGCGCTCACCGCTGAGGTAGCTGTTGACGGAGTAGTCGCGGGCGCCGAGCTCCACGCGCGCCACGTCGCGCAGCCGCGAGATGCGCCCATCGATGCCGGTCTTGATCACGACGTCGTCGAACTGACTCGCTTCCACCAGTCTGCCCGTCGTGTTCACGACCAGCTCGAAGACCGTTCCCGGGAGCGCCGGTTGAGCTCCGAGGACTCCCGCCGCGACCTGCACGTTCTGCTCGCGCAGAGCAGCCACGACGTCGCCGGCGGTCATCCCGAGGGCGGCGACGCGCTCGGGATCGAGCCAGACGCGCATGCTGTATTCGCGCGCCCCGAAGATGGTCACGTCGCCCACGCCGTCGATCCGTGACAACACGTCCCGCACCTGCAACGTGGCGTAGTTGCTGATGTAGAGCTGGTCGTAGCTCCCCTTCGGGGAGACCAGATGGATGACCATCAGGAGATCGGGCGAGCTCTTGCGCGTCGTGACTCCGATCCGGCGTACGTCTTCGGGGAGGCGCGGCTCTGCGATGGCCACGCGGTTCTGCACGAGCACCTGTGCCTTGTCGAGATCGGTGCCGAGCTGGAACGTGATCGTGATCGCGAGGCTGCCGTCGTTCGTGGACTGCGAGGACATGTAGAGCATGTCCTCGACGCCGTTGATCTCCTGCTCGAGCGGCGTCGCGACGGTGCTCGCCACGATCTGCGCGTTCGCGCCCGGAAACGACGTTGCGACGACGATCGTCGGCGGGACGACGTCGGGATACTGCGCGATCGGGAGCGTGAAATACGAGATCGCCCCGACCAGCACGATCACGATCGACAGCACGCTGGCGAAGATCGGCCGCTCGATGAAGAACGCGGAGAGGTTCATGGAGCCGCGTTCGCTCCCGCCGCACCGACCGCGGCAGCGGGCTCGGCGTCGAGGAGGTCGAGCGACGCGAAGTGCTCGGGCGCCTGGATCGGCGTCTCCTCGGGCTCGAGCTTCTGTCCCACGTGGATGCCCTGCACGCCGGACACGATCACCGAGTCACTCGCGCCGACGCCCTCCTGCATGACGCGGAAGCCCTCGATCAGCCGTCCGACCTTCACCGGCCGGCGCTCGACGACGTTCTCGGCGTTCAGCACGAGCACGAAGCGCTCCGACTGGTCCGTGCCGATGGCGGCGTCGGGCAGGAGCAGCGCGTGATAGCGCCCGCTGCCCAGCAAGCGCACGCGCGCGAACAACCCGGGGAGGAGCTTCAGGTCGGAGTTCGGAAACACTCCGCGGCCGCGGATCGTGCCGGTGCTCGGGTCGAGCTGATTGTCGACGAAGTCCATGTGCCCGCGGTGCGGGAAGCCCTTCTCGTCGGCGAGCTGCAGCACCACCGGA
>DATFUE010000542.1:0-6914 GCA_035261165.1 Myxococcota bacterium | reverse complement strand
CACGCGCTCCGGGTAGCTCACCGCCGCGATGATGTTCTCGGGCACGCGCGGATCGGACGTGCACTCGATGCCCGCCGGCTTGTGGTACGCGAGCACGACGGCCTTCTTCTCGCGCACGTGCAGCGCCTTTCCGTCGAGCTCGATCCGATCGCCTTCTGCGACGGAGTCGCCGTGCACCGCCACGCGACCGTTGATGCGCACGCGCTCGGCGGCGACGAGCTTGTCGGCCTCGCGCCGCGAGCAGATGCCGTGATCTGTGAAGTAGCGGTTGATGCGAATGCGGAGATCGTACTTCAGCGCGCGGGGTCGGTCGGGGGCGGCGCCGGCGGAGGCGCGCCGATGGGCTCCAGCCCGAGGTAGGCATCGGGGTCGACCTCGGCAGAGATCAGCAGCGCTTCCCGCTGAATCGCCTCCACGAGTCTCTGGGCGCGCGCGTTGTAGCCCCGGTGGATGTACTTCTGCCCGTGCCGCACCCGGTAGCTGAGGTTCTTGCTGCCGGCGTAGACGACCCGGACTCTCTCCGCGTACTCGATGTCGACGGTCATGCTCCAATCGCCTCGGATCAGGTGCGCGCGGAGCAGGCCCGGAGACACCTCATCCTCGACGAAGCCCTCGAGCGCCATCGCGCGGTGGATCGCGAGCAGGGTCAGATCAGGCCCCGGGGCGCCCTTCACGGGATCCGGGTCCCGGAGCGGCACGGTCTTGCACGCCGCGAGCAGCGCAACGAGTAACACGAACCAGGTACGCATCAGTCAGTGAGACGGGGGCGCTGGCGACGACGAAGGGGGCGGGCTCGCCTGGGGCAGCGCCTGCGCGCCACCCACCTTGGGCAACCCGCGATTCTCGAGCGCCACGACCACGAGCTGGCGCTCGATCTCTACGCGCAGGTCCGCCACGCGGCCGTTGTAGTTCCTGTGGATGTACGCGACGTCGTTCGTCACCTCGTAGTCGAGGTTGGCGCTGTCGGCGTAGTGGATCGAGATGTCCTTGCCGTAGAACACCTCGATCACCATCGTCCAAGCGTTCTTCGCCATCCTTGCGCGGATCCGCCCGGGTGACTCCTCGTCGACCGTGTAGTGATAGGTCGCGAGCGCCCGGATGATCGCGACCCGGCTCTGCTCCGAGGTCGGCCCGGCCGCGGTCGGCGGTGGATCGACGAGCGGCGCGGTCCTGCAACCGGTCGCCGCGCCCAGGGCGAGCGCGAGACGCAGGGCGGTCACTGAGAGACGCGAGCAACTCGGCATGCCGCGATTCTACGTCGCCGCGCCCTGCACGGGGAAGCGGGCGTGACCTGGGGTTTTGGGGCGACGAGAGGGGGGTGGGATCGGGGTGGGCTGTCGTCGCTGAGTCCCAGGTCACGCCCTTCGGGGGTTGCTGCGATGCCCCCAGGTACTGCATTGCGCGGGCCAACATCGGCGCGCATGCAGCGCGCGCGGCAGCCGCTGGCGGACGCGGAATTGGAGAATTCACACGGCTCGATTACAAGTCGCGCAGCCCGAACGCCGCCGCGGTCGCGCTCGATGTGATGGCGCTCGCATTCATTGTTCCACGCCGCTTCGTCACCGAGTCAGTGACCGCGATCGCTGGGCGGCTCGCGACTCCGCCGCGCGACGCCGCGGGCTCGAGCGGCGCTGAGCTAAGCTCAGCGCGATGCCGAGCGAGTTCAGGGCGCGACTCGGGCCGCGGGTGAAGGCGACTTCGCTGCTGGGCACAGTGGTCGTGCTGGGCGAGGCGGCGCTGATGCTCACGCTCGCGACGCAGGTGCCGGCGCAGATCGCGCCGATCTTCCTCGTCGCCGGCGCGTCCCTGCTCGCGCTCTTCGCGGGAGCCGCGCTCTCTTCGATCCGCGGCTACGGGCTCGAGGGCGGCGCGCTTCATGTGGCGCGGCCGCTCTGGTCGACGACTCACTCGCTCGCGGGCCTGACGAGCGCGGCGCGCGACCCGAAGGCGCTCGGCGTGTTCACCCTGCGGGGTTTCGGCAACAACGGCTTCTTCGCGCTGAACGGCTGGCGGCGGGTCGAGCCGTACGGCTGGTGCCGCGTGCTCGCGACCGATCCCGACAGCGCGGTCGTGCTCTGCGCCGGGGGGCGCACGTACGTCGTCACGCCGGATCGGCCCGACGAGTTCGTACAGCAGGCGCTCGCGCTCGCGCGGCCCGCGGCCTAGTCATTGCTTCGGGTCCGCGAGCTTCACCTCGTCGACGCTCGCGTCGGCCTTCGACCGACAGACGCCGACCCGGCCGTCGGCCAGCTTGAAGTCGAGCATGAAGCGGCCGTCCTGGCCCTTGTACTTGCCGCGCACCTTCACGGTCGAAGCGTCGACTCCGGCTTTCTTGCTCGCGGCCTCCTGGCACTTGCCGACGAAGTCCGGCGGCGCCGTGGCGTCGGCGGCGGGCGCGAGCGACGGCGCTGCGAGAGCGACGGCCAGCAGCAGAACGGCGGTTCGAGTCACGATCCTCCCCCTTCGCGGGCCTCAGTGCCCGCTGAACTTCGGGCGGCGCTTCTCGGCGAAAGCGCGCTGACCTTCGCGGTAGTCGCCGGAACGGAAGCATGCTTCGACGCGCTTGGCGACCCCCGCGAGCTCGCGCTTCGCCGGGTCGCGGCGCCACTCGCGGAGCGCAGCCTTGCAGGCGGCGATGGTGAGTGGCGCGTTGTCGCGAATCGCGCGGGCCAGCTCGCCGACCTCGGCTTCGAGGCGCTCCGCCGGGACGACGCGATTCACCAGGCCGATCGAAGCGGCCTCGGCCGCGCCGAGGCGCCGCGCGCTGAAGAGGATCTCCGCTGCCCAGGCACCGCCGACGACGTTCGCGAGCGCCTCGACGCCGCCGTAGCCGTAGCCCAGCCCGAGGCGCGCGGCGGGTACACCGAACTGCGCATCGTCGGACGCGATGCGGATGTCGGCCGCGAGCGCGGTGAGCAAGCCGCCACCGATGCAGTAGCCGCGAATCAGCGCGAGAATCGGCTTCTCGAGCGCGAGCCAGGCGCGCCCCGAATCGGCCGCGGCGCGATCGTACTCCGCGCGCGCCTCCGGTGAGGTGCGGCGCTCGCCGAACTCCGAGATGTCCGCCCCGGAAATGAACGCCTCCGTCCCCGCGCCAGTCAGCACCACGACGCGCACTTCGGCGTCTTCCTGGAGTGACTGCAGGACCTTCGGCAGGGCGGTGCTCATCTCGAGAGACAGCGCGTTCCGCTTCGCTGGATGGTTGAACGTGATCCGCGCGACGCCGTCCGCGACGTCGACGAGGAGCTTCTCGGTCCCGGTGTCGTGGCGACTCATACGATCCCCCTCTGGCGCAGATCTTCGATCTCGTGCGCGGCGAGGCCGAGCTCGCGTAGGACTTCGTCGCTGTGTTGCCCCGACTCGGGGGTGGGCGCGCGCACGCTCGCGGTGGCCCCCGTCATGGTGACCGCGTTTCTGACCACGTCGAGCTGGCCGAGCACCGGGTGCTCGACGGGCGCGGTCATCGCGAGGTGTACGACTTGCGGGTCGGCAAATACCTCGTCCATGCGATAGACCGGCCCGCACGGCACGCCGACTTCGTTGAGCTCCGTGATCCACTCCTGTGTCGAGCGTGTGCGCAGGCGCGCCGCCACGACTTCGTTCAGCGCCGCGCGGTTCTGGAAGCGCCTCCCCGGTGAGTCGAAGCGCGGATCCGACGGCAGATCGGGCAGGCCGATCCCCTTGCAGAAGTTCCGCAGCAGCCGGCCGCTCGGCCCGGCGATGTTCACGTAGCCGTCCGCGGTGCGGAAGCAGCCCATCGGCAAGAACTGCGGGTGATGATTGCCTTCCTGCCCGGGGACCACCCCGTCGATGGTCCAGCGCGCGGCCTGCAGGTCCATCATCGCGATCATCGCCTCGAGCAGCGAGGTCTGCACCCAGCGGCCCTCGCCGCTGCGCGCGCGGTCGTGCAGCGCGACCAGGATGCCGACCGCGAGATACAATCCCGCGGACAAGTCACTGACCGGAATGCCGACGCGCGTCGGCTCGGTGCCGGGCAGGCCGGTCACGCTCATCAATCCGCCCATGCCCTGGGCGATCTGGTCGACGCCGCCGCGCTCCGCGTAGGGCCCTTCCTGGCCGAATCCCGAGATCGATCCGTACACCAGCCGCGGGTTGCGGCGGTGCACCGTCTCCCAGTCGAAGCCGAGCCGGTGTTTCACCGACGGGCGCATGTTCTCGACCAGCACGTCCGCGCGATCGATGAGCTCGAACAGCAGCTCCCGCCCCTCCTCGGTCTTCAAGTCCAGTGAGAGCGCGCGCTTGTTGCGGTGCAGGTTCTGGAAGTCCGAGCCGTGGCGGCGCTCGCCGGCGACGCCGAGCGCCGAGCCCGACTCGGTCTCGCGCACGGGCGGCTCGATGCGAATCACGTCCGCGCCCCAGTCGGCGAGCTGCCGCACGCAGGTCGGCCCCGCGCGCGCGACCGTCAGGTCGATGACGCGGATGTCGTCGAGCGGCAGTCGAGTCATGCTACGCCTCCCGCGGCAAGCCGAAGAGCTGGCGCGCGATCACCAGCCGCTGCACCTGCTGCGTGCCTTCGCCGATGTCCAGGATCTTCACGTCGCGGTACAGCTTCTCGAGCTGCGCGTCGTTGCGCACGCCGGCTTCGCCCACGATGTCGAGCGCCGCCGCAATCGCGCGAAACACGACCGGCGGCGCGAACAACTTCGCGTACGAGGCCTCGAGCGAGTTCTCCCGGTTCTGGCGCGCCAGCCAGACCGCGTGCATGCAGATGAGTCGCGCGGTGTGCAGGCCGCGCCGAATCTCCGCCAGCCGCTCGAGCGCGCGCCGCCGGCGGTGCCCGTGACTCGGGTACTCCGCGCGCACGAACGCGAGGGCAATGTCGTGCGCAGCGCGCCCCATGCCCACGCCCTGCGCGGCGTGCAGCGGGCCGTGAGGTTGAACGTCGCCATCGCGCCACGGAAGCCCTTGCGCGCCTCGTAGCCGGACTCACCGCCGAGCAGGTTCGCGCCCGGTACGCGCACGCCGTCGAGCGCGAAGCTCGCCGTCTCGTAGCCGCGGGAGCCCATCTTGTGCTCGATCTTCAAGAGCTCGAAGCCGGGCGTGCCGCGCTCGACGACGAACGCGCGGTGCCCCTCGCGGCCCCTCGCGGGATCGACCGTCGCCCAGACGACGACCCAGTCGGCGCGCGCGCCGTTCGAGCAGAACATCTTCGCGCCCGAGAGCAGCCAGTCGGCGCCGTCCTTGCGCGCGCGGGTCTGGATGCGCGCGACGTCGCTGCCCGCGCCTGGCTCGGTGAGCGCCATCGCGCCCCAGTGCGCACGCGAGTGATCGGCGAATGGCGCGAGAAAGCGCTCGCGCTGCTCCGGGGTCGCCATGCTGCGCAGCGCCGCGCCGCCGAGGCCGGGGCCCGGAAGTGACAGGGCGACACCGCGGTCCCAGTACGCGCTCTCTTCGGCGCTGAGCAGCGCGCGCAGCGGCTTCCAGGTGAGAGCGGCTCCGTCGTCCTCGGCCGCGCGCTCATTCTCGCCGACGACCCGACTCACCAGCCCACCCTTGCGCGAGCAGAGCAGATAGAAAGGGTGCTCGGCGGGCGGCGGATCGCCCGTGCGATCGCTCTCGAGCCCCATCGGCCGCATGTACGTGCGCCCGAGCTCACGCACTTCGGCGAGCATCTCGCGCGTGCGCGGGTCGAGCTCGATCACGTGCGCCGCTCGCAGATGAAGACGGGGATGTCGCGGTCCGTGCGCGCTTGGTAATTCGCGTAGTCCGGGTAGTACTCGATGCAGGTCGGCCAGACTCGGGTCTTCTCCGCGGGGCTCGCGAGGCGCGCGCGGAGCCGAAGCGTCCTGTCCTTCACGCGCACGTCGATGTCGGGGTGACTCACCAGGTTGTAATACCAGGTCGGGTGCTTCGGCGCGCCGCCGAGCGAAGCCACGAGCAGGACGCCCTCGCCGTACGGGACGTACATGAGCGGCACGTCGCGTCGCTTGCCGCTCTTGGCGCCCGTCATCGTGACGATACACACCTCGCGCCCGCGCATCGTGCCCATGCTGCGGCCGTCCGTCGCGAGATAACGGCGCGCGTTCCAACGCGAGAACGGCCCCATGATCCATTTCGCGAGCTTCATCTCGAGCTCACTCATGCGGCGCGGCTTCTCGGCCATTGGATTCTCCTTCTATGCGAGCGCGTCTGGGACGTCGAGCACGAGCGCCGCGACGTCCGCCTCGGCCAGGTCGCGCCCGCCAGCGAGCAGCGCCAGCATGCGTGCCTCGCGGAAGCGCTTCTCGGCCAGGTGATCGACCAGGAAGCCGTGGCCACCGAGGAGCTGGATGCCCAGGTCAGTCACCGCGATCGCGGCGTCGACGGCGCCGAGCCAAGCCTGACTCCCCCAGAAGCCCGCGTCCGGGGCGCCCCGGTCGAACGACGTGGCGGCATCGCGCACCGCGAGCCGCGCGCCGTGCAGGCTCGTCGCCGCGACCGCGAGCTCGAACGCGTTCCCCTGGTGATGCGCCACGGGCTTTCCGAAGACGATGCGCTCGCTGGCGTAGGCGATCGTCGCATCGAACGCGGCTTGCGCGACGCCGAGCGCGACCGCTGCGCACCAGAGCCGCGCCCGCCCGCGCACGCTGACACCGCCCGGTGTCGCGAGCCCCCACTCGCCCAGCAGGCGAGAATTCGCCAGCGGCGCCGACACTCCACCCGACGCCTGGAAGGCGAGCGCGCGCGTGGGCTCGACCGGGCCCGCGACTTCGACCAAGCGCAGCGCGTCGCCCTCGCAGAGGAACGCCCAGCGCAGCGGCGCCCAGCTCGGCGCCCAGGCGACCCCGGCCGAAGCCGGCCCCGCTGGATCGACGACCACCAGCGCGGCCTGCGCCTCGCCTGCGAGACACGCGCCCGCAATCTTGCGCGCGAGACCCAGATCCGGACAGGCCGCCAGCGCACCGGCGGCGATC
>DATFUE010000541.1:0-3933 GCA_035261165.1 Myxococcota bacterium | reverse complement strand
CGCCGCAGAACACCGCACCCGGTAAGACGTACGCGACGTGCCCGCGCGTGTGGGCCGGGATGAAAATAACCTCCGCCTCGAGCTGCCCGACCGAGACGCGGTCGCCCTCGACCACGCCATTCGTGAAGCCCGGAAGCCGAGCGGCGTCGGCTTCGTGCCCGAATACCGGCACCCGGTAGCGTGTGGCCAGCTCCGGATTCGCGGCGCTGTGGTCCGGATGGTGGTGCGTAGAGAGCACCTTCACGACCCGCACCCCGAGCGCGTCGACGCGCGCGATCACCGGCCCCGCCTCCGGGGCGTCGACGACCGCGGCCTCGGCCGTCTCGGAGTCGATGATCAGATACGTGTAGTTGTCGCGCAGCGTCGGGATGCGCTCGACGCGCAGCGAGGGGGGCGGCATGTCCGGAGTCTACCCGATCAGCGGAATGTGACCTCGAGCTCCGTGCAGACCAACTTGCACAGCCGCTCGCGGATCAGCGCGCGCAGCTCCGGCAAGTCATTCCGCGCGATGTGCAGGTCGACCCGGAGCCCGTCGACGCCCCGCAGCTCGACCTCCGTGGGCGGGGGGAGGCGCGCGGCGATGCCGATGAGAGCGGTGTCCACCCGGCGCACGACTTCGCTGGCATTCCGGGCGCGGTTGGCGCGCCGCGCCGACTCGGGAAAGGGCTCGCCCCCGAGGTCCGCGAGGATCTCCTCGAGCTCGGGCTTGCAAGTGCCGCAGCCGGCGCCAGCGCCCGCTTCGAGCGCCAGTGAGGTGAGGTCCCCGAGGCCGCGTTCGCGCACCAGCTGCTCGATCCGCCGGCTCGAAAGGCCCATGCACAGACACACGAGCCGCGCCGCCATGGCCGGCTTATCGGTGCCGCACGGCTAGTCCAGAAGAAGCGCGAGCTGCACCCCGATTGCCGGTGCAACCCGGATCTCGGGCAGCAGCGGAGCGCGCAAGCGCCCCAGGGCGCGGGCCTCCTCCGGCGCCTCGGGGCACAAGTCCGAGTAGTCGCACCAGCGGCACAGCGGGCCCGGCTTCGCCGGATACTCGGTCTCCGCCTCGATCGAGTCGATCAGGCGCACCGTCTCGTCGCGCAGCTTGTCGAGCGCCTCGGGCGTTCGCCGCGAGCGCAGCGTCTTGTTGAACACGAGGTAGTGCCAGACCAGCTCCACGTCGCGCGCGTCGGGGTAGGTCTGCTCGAGCCCGATCTGGTAGAGGGCGAGCTGCCGGTCCTCGTCGATGCGGCGCTGATGCGGCAGGTAGCCGCTGGTCTTGTAGTCGTGAATCTCGAAAACGCCGTCGAGGCGGCGCGCGATGCGATCGACGATCCCGACGGCGCGATAGCGGCCAGCGCCGTCGAGCTGCAGGCGCAGATGCTGCTCGAGCCCGACCGTCTCGCCGTCGCTGAACGGGTAGTGCGCGCGGTAGAAGTTCTCGAGACAGCGTGCCCCGCGCTCCTGGTAGTAGTCCGGCGGGTTCTCGACGCGCACGATCATCACCTTGTCGTGCCACGCGCGGAGCCAGTCCTGGCGAAAGCGCTCGAGCACCTGTGCGAGGCTGGGCGGCTTTCCGAAGCGCGCGACGTGGTGATAGAGCCGCTCGAGGATTTCATGGACGCGTTTGCCCATGAAGGCTTCCACGCCTTCGGAGTCGACTTTGATCTCGTCGACGTAGCGATACTTGAATTTGCGCGGGCAGTCCTCGAAGGAAGACAACCGCGAGTGACTGTAATCGGTCACGAACCCCCCGGTGCGCGAGTCGCAGTATGGGGAGCGATCACGCAGTGCGTCAACGGTGTGATGCACTTCTCTGGGCAAGCCGGAGCGGGACGAGTAACCTTCGGCACCGGTGGGGGATCGAAGGCGCAAGGGAGTCCCAGACGTGTCGACTTTGACGGAGACGATCGCCCAGCACCTGTCCGCGAAGCGCGACCAGAACGACCCCGTGAGCGAGGCGCGCCGCCAGGCCTGTCCCGACACGGGTCGCGTGGTCGACGTGCTCGAGAACCTGCGTGCCATCGTGTTCGAGCGCACGCCGCTGGAGCGCCTGAACTCGGACCTCGAGGTCGTGCACGGCTTGCTCTCCGGTCTGGTCGGCGGGGACGTGGCCTCGAGCTTCGTGGAGCGCCTGCCCGAGGTGCGCCACTGCGTCGGCATGGACGTCGAGGCCGCCTTCAAAGCGGACCCCGCGGCGAAGTCGTACGCGGAGGTGATCGCGGCCTACCCGTCGGCGTACGCGGTTTCGACTTATCGCATCGCGCACGTGCTCTACGAGCTCGGCGCGCCGGTCGCCGCGCGCATCATGTCGGAGCACGCGAAGAGCAAGACCGGCATCGACATCCATCCCGGGGCGACGATCGGCTGCCACTTCTTCATCGATCACGGCACCGGCGTGGTGATCGGCGAGACCGCGCTGATCGGCAACCGCGTGAAGATGTATCAGGGCGTCGGCCTCGTCGCGTTCTCGAACAAGCAGGGCCGCAACGACATCGGCAAGAAGCGCCACCCGACGGTCGAGGACGACGTCACCATCTACGCGAACGCGACGATCCTCGGCGGCAACACGGTGATCGGCGAGGGCTCGGTGATCGGCGGCAACGTCTGGCTACACCAATCGGTGCCACCGCACTCGCGCATCCAGATCGAGCCCCCGCGCCTGAACGTCGTGAGCCAGAAGGACCAGGGCAACGAAGCCGGCTCCGTGGACGCCGACTATCAGATCTAGTCTTAGCGGGGTCCGGCGCGCGGACGGCCGCGCGCCACCCGCTCTTCGCTCGGCTTCGCCTCGCTGCGCGCCCCGTGCTGCGCACTCGGCTTGCGGCCTCGCTTTCGGAGCGCCTCGCCGTGCGCGAGTGACTCGAGGCCGTAGACCAGAGCCAGCGAGCGGAACGGGCGCCAGCGCTCGGCGAAGGCGCGCATCTCGGCTTCTTTCGCGGGCTCGTCGGCGCCTAGCCAGGTGCGGGCGAGGCGCTTCACGACCGCCAGGTCGCCGGCGGGGAAGACGTCGAGGCGCCCGAGGCCGCGCAGCAGGACGATCTCCGCGGTCCAGCGCCCGACGCCCTTCCAGCGCATGAGCGCCGCGATCGCGGCGTCGTCGGAGAGCGGCGCGAGGAGTGACTCGTCGAGCTCGTGCGAAGCGCAGGCGCGCGCGAGGCGCGCGATCGTGCCGGCCTTCGCCGCGGTCATGCGGAACGCGCGCAGCTCGGCCTCGCTTGCCTGCGCGACGCGCTCGGCGCTGGGGAACGCGAGCCACTGGCGCCCGTCGAGCGAGGCGCGCGCGCCGAAGGCGCGCACCAGCTCGGCCCGGATCGAGAACGCGAACTGCAGATTCACCTGCTGCGTGAGCACGGCGTTCACGAGCGCCTCGAACAGGTCGAACGCGCCCACGACGCGCAGCCCCCGGTGCGCCCGCAGCGCCGAGCCCAGCAGGGGGTCCGGGCCGAGCGCGCGCTGGAACGGGCGGAGATCCGCGCCGGCGCCGAGCACGCGCTCGAGCAAGCGCCGCGCCGCGCGCTCGGCCGCGTCGCCCCGGGCGCCGTCGATGCGCGCGCGCAAGCGCGCGCGGGAGGCCGGGCCCTCCTGCGAGACGCGCACCAGCGCGAGGTCGTCCCCCGCGGGAACCAGCCGCGCGAAGGACCCGTCGCCGACGACGTTCACGGGGTCGGGAAGGCGCGCGAAGCGCGCGCTCGTCTGCGCCAGCGAGAACGCGCCGCGGGGCGCGAACACGAGCTCCTGCGCGGCGCGCGGAGTCATACTAGGACCGGAGCACGAGCGCGACGGGACAGTGATCCGAGCCTGTTCGTCCTCTGGTGTGCATCGGAAGATGCAGATCATGAACCTCTACGTGGAGCCGCCATCACTATGAAGGCGCCGCCGGGTCCCCCGCGCATGGCTGGCAAGGCGAAGCCGAAGGCCAAGGGCGCGTCGCGCGCAAGCAAGCCACGCAAG
>DATFUE010000540.1:0-12442 GCA_035261165.1 Myxococcota bacterium | reverse complement strand
ACGCTCCACGTCGGGCGAAGTGACTCGTGCGGCGCGAGCTTCTCGCAGGCAAAGCCGAGCGCGAGCGCCGCCGCCACCGAGGCCGAGACGGCGACGTCGGGTGACACCCGCGCGCTTCAGACCGGCTCGAGCGGGCGGTGGGGCTCGCTCGGCAGCTCGACTCCGATCGCGTCGCCCACGCGCACCCAGCCCTCCGCGAGCACGATGCCCATCACGCCGGCCTTCCGCACCAGGTTCCCCTCGGGGTCGCGCGCCAAGGTCGCCTGCATCAGGCCCGGCGCGACGCCGTCGAGCTGCCCGCACGGATTCCGCAGACCCGTCACCTCGACGACGGCGCTCGCGCCCAGGTGGAGTCGCGCGCCGGCCGGCAGCGCCAGGAGATACAGCCCGCGCGTCGTCACGTTCTCGCCCATCTGTCCGGGCAAGAGCGCGAAGCCGAGCCCGCGCAGCTCGTCGTGCAGCTCCGCGTGAAGCAAGTGCACCTGGCGCAGGTTGGGCTGACTCGGGTCGCGCGCTACGCGCGAGCGGTGCTGCACGCGGACGCCCCGATGCGCGTCGCCCTCGACGCCGAGCCCGGCGAGGAGCCGCAGCGAGTCGCACGTCGGCTTGCTGACGGTGTGAGTCGCGCTGCAGGCCAGCGCGGTGACGATCGCGGCCATCCGCGCAGGATAGTACGCTGGCGCCGATGGGTCCGGCGTCTCAGCCCCGAGCCGGGCTCGACGTGCTCTCCGACCCGGCGCGCGCAGCGGCGCGACACAGGGCGAGACCGACGGCGGTGAGCAGGGCTGCGCCGCCGACCCAGATCGCGGGCGTGTGGTCGCCGCCGGCGTCGAAGCCGGCGAGGCCGAAGACCTTGTATTGCGCGCCGATCTGGGCGACGCCCCAGAGCGCGTGAAGTGCGATGACCGGCAGGAGTGACTTGGCCGACTGGCGCAGGATGCAGAGGATCAGCGCGTCCAGGAGCGCGGGCACGAGCATCCAGAGGTCGATCGACAGCGCCGCGGGCACGAACGCGCTGGCGAACCCCGAGATGAGCGCGGTCGCGATCACGCCGGGAACGACACCGATCCGTGTCGTCGCGAGCGGCTGGAAGATGCCGCGGAAGAACAGGTCGTACGCCAGCGGGAAGACCCCGATGTACACGATCGCGAGCGCCTCGCCGAGGTAGGGCCGCGCTTCGGCCAGGTGCGGCGGCACCGGCTTCGGCGGCAGGAGGCTCTTCACCACGTTGTCGACTTCGCTCGTGACCACCATCGACGCCGCGAGGAACAGCACCGCGAGCCAGGCGCTCGCGGGCGCGCGCACGAACGCGAGCTGGCGCCCCGGCGGCAGGCGGAAGCGCGAGGCGGACAGGGCGAACAGACCGCCGTACGTGATGATCGCGCCCATGCCGATCGCGGACGGAGCGAGCTGCACGCCGATCTGCACCAACAGAATGAACCACAGCAAGTGAACGAGCGGCGCGAGCAGCGCGAGCGTGAACACGAACTCGAGCGTCAGCGGCGGGCGCGGTTCCGGCTCGTGGTCGGGAATCATCGCCCGAACAGAATCGGCCGCAGCGCCTGGCCGGTGTAGGAGAGCGGGTTGTTCGCGACCTCTTCCGGAGTACCCGTCGCGATGATCTCGCCGCCCTTGTCGCCACCTTCGGGACCGAGATCGATGATGTAGTCGGCGGTCTTGATCACGTCGAGGTTGTGCTCGATCACGACCACCGTGTTGCCGCGCTCGACCAGCTTCGTCAGCACGTCGAGCAGCTTCTCCACGTCGGCGAAATGCAGGCCCGTCGTCGGCTCGTCGAGGATGTACATCGTGCGGCCGGTCGCGCGCTTCGAGAGCTCCTTCGCGAGCTTGATGCGCTGCGCCTCTCCGCCCGAGAGCGTGGTCGCCTGCTGGCCCAGGTGCACGTAGCCCAGCCCGACCTCCGCGAGCGTCGCGAGGCCAGGGCGAACCGTCGGGATGTGCTCGAGGAACTCGAGCGCCTCGTCGACCGTCATCTCGAGCACGTCGGCGATCGACTTGCCCTTGTACTTCACCTCGAGCGTCTGCGGGTTGTATCTCCTGCCCTGACACTCCTCGCAGGTCACGTACACGTCGGGCAGGAAGTGCATCTCGATGCGCAGGATGCCGTCGCCCTGACACGCCTCGCAGCGCCCGCCCTTCACGTTGAACGAGAAGCGCCCGGGCTGATAGCCGCGCTGCCGGCTCTCGGGGAGCTGCGTGAACAGCTCGCGGATGCCCGTGAAGATCCCCGTGTAAGTCGCGGGATTCGAGCGCGAGGTGCGGCCGATCGGGTCCTGTGACACGTCGATGACCTTGTCGAGGTGCGGCAGGCCGTCGAGGCGCTTGTGCTTGCCGGGCTTCTCCTTCGCGTCGAACAGCCGGTGCGCGAGCGCCCGGTACAGCGTGTCGTTCACCAGGGTCGACTTGCCGCTGCCCGAGACGCCGGTCACTGCGGTCAGCACGCCGAGCGGGAAGCGCACGGTCACGTCGCGCAGGTTGTTCGCGGACGCGCCGATGATGGTGACGAACTTGTCCGAGCCGGGCCGGCGCAGCTTCGGCACCGCGATCGAGCGCTTGCCCGACAGGAACTGACCGGTGAGTGAGCGCGGCGCCTTCTCGATGTCCTTGGGCGTGCCCTCCGCGACGACCTCACCGCCGTGGCGCCCCGCGCCGGGCCCGAGGTCGATCACCCAGTCCGCCGCGCGGATCGTCTCCTCGTCGTGCTCGACCACGATCACCGTGTTGCCGGTGTCGCGCAGCGAGAGCAGGGTGCGCAGCAGGCGCGCGTTGTCGCGCGCGTGCAGGCCGATCGACGGCTCGTCGAGGATGTACAAAACCCCGGCGAGCGCCGATCCGACCTGCGTCGCGAGGCGGATGCGCTGACTCTCGCCGCCGGACAGAGTCGCTGCGGTGCGCTCCAGGGTCAGATACTCCAGCCCGACGTTGCACAGGAACGTGAGTCGCTCGCGGATCTCGCGGATGAGTCGCTCGGCGATCGCGAGGTCCTGCTTTCCCAGCTTCAGCTTCTCGAAGTGCTGCACCGCCTGCGTGACCGAGAGCTGCCCCACCGCGGGGAGGCTCATCCCGGCGACGAGCACCGAGCGCGCCTCGGGCCGCAGGCGCGCGCCCTGGCAGGCGTCGCACGCGGTGTTGCTCATGTATTCGCGCAGGCCCTCGCGCACCAGGTCGCTCTCGCTCTCGCGGTAGCGCTTGTCGAGCAGTCCGATCACGCCCGACCACTGGCGGTCGAAGCTCCACTTGCGACTCCGGCCGAAGCGGAAGGTCACTTTCTCGTCGGTGCCGGTGAGAATCTGCGCGCGCGCCTCGGGCGCGAGCTTCTTCCACGGCGTGTCCAGCGAGAAGCCGTAGTGAGTCGAGAGCGAGCGCAGCATCGAGGTGTAGTAGCGCGACGCGTGCCCGCGGCCCTTGAAGGGCGCGATCGCCCCGTCGTTCAGCGACAGGTTCGGATCGGGAACCAACAAGTCGGGGTCGAAGAAGTCCTTCGTGCCGAGCCCATCGCAGCCGGGGCAGGCGCCCTGCGGGCTGTTGAACGAGAACAGGCGCGGGTTGATCTCGGGGAAGCTCGCGCCGCACTCCATGCACGCGGCCAGCTCCGAGAACAGCACCTCGTCGCTGCCCGGCCCGATGTCCACCTTCGCGAAGCCCTGACTTGCCTTGAGCGCCGTCTCGAGGGAGTCGGCGAGGCGCTGAGTCACGTCGGGCTTGATCACGAGCCGGTCGATCACCAGGTCGATGTCGTGCCGCTTCTTGCGATCGAGCTCCGGCGCCTCGTCGAGTGGGTAGTCCTTCCCGTCGAGCCGCACGCGCACGAAGCCCTGGCGCTGGAACTCGCGCAGCTCCTTCTTGTACTCGCCCTTGCGCCCGCGCACGACCGGCGAGAGCACCTGGATGCGCGTGCCCTCGGGCAAGGTCTGCACGCGCTCGCACATCTGCTTCACGGTCTGAGCCTGGATGGGCTTCCCGCAGTTCACGCAGTGCGGCACGCCGATGCGCGCGTACAGCAGGCGCAGATAGTCGTAGACCTCGGTGACCGTGCCGACCGTCGAGCGCGGATTGCGGCTCGTGGTCTTCTGCTCGATCGAGATCGCCGGCGACAGGCCCTCGATCGAGTCGACCTCGGGCTTCTTCATCTGGTCGAGGAACTGGCGCGCGTATGCGGACAGGCTCTCGACGTAGCGCCGCTGGCCCTCGGCGTAGAGCGTGTCGAAGGCGAGCGACGACTTGCCCGAGCCCGACAAGCCGGTGAAACACACCAGCTGGTTGCGCGGGATGCGCACGTCGATCGACTTTAGGTTGTGCTCGGCCGCTCCGCGGACGACGATGTCCTGCGGCTCCTGCCTGACCGTCACTCTGCTGCCCCCCGTTTCTCGTTGCGCGAGATCTCGACCGCCAATCTTACCGCCTCGATCATGGAGCTTGGGTCCGCCTTCCCCGTCCCCGCGATGTCGAACGCGGTTCCGTGATCGACGCTGGTGCGGACGAGCGGCAGGCCGAGCGTCACGTTCACGGCTTGGCCGAAGGCGTGCGTCTTGAGAGGCGCGAGGCCCTGGTCGTGATACATCGCCAGCACCGCGTCGAATTCCCCGGCGACCGCGCGGTGGAAGAGCGTGTCCGCCGCGAATGGGCCGCGCGCGTCGATGCCCCGGGCGCGCGCGTCCGCGAGCGCGGGCGCGATGATGCGGATCTCCTCGTCGCCGAAGCGCCCGCCCTCGCCGGCGTGCGGGTTCAAGCCGCAGACGGCGATGCGCGGCTCGGGGATCTGGAAGCGCTTCGCGAGGTCGCGCTGCAGCACGTCGAGCACCGCGCCCAGGCCCTCGCGGGTGAGTCGCCCCGGCACCTCGCGCAGCGCGCAGTGAATCGTCGCGAGCGCGACCCGCAGCCCGCGCCCGACGAGCAGCATCACGGCGTGCCCGCGGCCCGCGACCTCCTCGAGCAGCTCCGTGTGACCGGGGTACACGAAGCCTCCGTCGCCGAGCACTTCCTTCGAGAGCGGCGCGGTGGCCATGGCGTCGAGCTCGCCCACCAGGCAGTCGCGCGCCGCGGCCTGCACCGAGGCGACGATCCCCGCCGCCGCCGCCGCGTCCGGGTGGCCGGGGCGGACGCGCGCGCTCGCGAAGTTCATCGCCGCGCCGCGCTCCGGCGCTCCACCGGCGCGAGTCACCGCGTCGACGTCGCCGTAGACGCGCAGCTCGATGCCCTCGGCGGCGAGCGCGCGCAGCGCCGCCGCCACCACCTCGGGCCCGATCCCAGCGGGATCGCCGACGGTGATGCCGATGCGCGGGCGGGGGGTGCGGAGGCGCTCGCTCAACGAAGCTCCGGTGCGACCACCTCTACATAGCGGGACTTGCGCACCTCGGCGATCCACTTCTCGAACGCCGGCATGGTCTGCTGCTCCATCAGCTCGCCGCGCAGCTTGTCGGCGACTTTCTCGTACGGCACGTCCGCCGGATCGAACTTGTCCAGGAACTGGAACAGGTTCTCGCCGTGCGCGTTCTCGACCACCGCGCTGATCTCGCCGGGGGCGAGCCCCGAGATCGCATTCTTGATCTCGGGCGGCGCGTCGGCTGCGCGAAACACCGTGAGCCCGCCCTGCGGCGCCGTCGGCGCGCCGGAGTATTTGCGCGCCAGGCCCGCGAAGTCTCCGCTCTTGACTGCCTTCTCGCGCAGCTGCTCGGTCACGGTGCGGGCCTCGGCGCGCTTCGCCTCGTTCGCGTCCGCCGGGACGGGAATCAGGATGTGCAACACGCGGATGCGCTCGCCCGGCTTCGCGTGCCCGTAGCGCTCGTCGTAGAGCTTCCTCACTTCTTCGTCACTCACGCGCACCTTCCCCTGCACGGCCCCCTGCACGATCTTCATGCGCGTGATCTGACGCCCGAGCTGCTCGCGGTAGGTCTTCTTGTCGAGTCCCTGGGCGGCGGCGGCCGCGTAGATCGCGTCGACGGTCATGCCCTCGTCCTGCGCGATGCCGGAGATCGACTCGTCGATCTCCTCTTCGCTGGCCGACAGGTTCTGCTTCTTCGCGACCTGCAGCACGAGCTTCTCGTCGATCAAGGTCTGGAGCGCGGTGGTGCGCAGCTGCAGGAGATCTTCCTGGCTGACCTGCTCGCCGCGCGCGCGCACGCGGTTCACGTACGCGTGCCACGCTTCGCGTACCTCGGACAGAAGGACCACCTCGTCGCCGACGATGGCGGCCACGCCTTCGACGACCTCGCCGCCCCGCGCCGCAGACGCGCACAGGAACACCCCGGGCGCACACGAGCCCACGGCCAGCAGCAGCGCGGCGAGTGACTTCACTGCAGTGTCTCCAGCACCCGATCGTTCACGCGGATCTCGGCCTTCTTGCGCAGGTCGCGCACCCATTCGCGGCGCAGCTCGTCGAGCGTTCGCTCGCTGAGCTCGATGGCGATCTTCTCGCGCACCTCGTCGTAGCTCGCGTCGTGGGCCGGGAGTTTGCTCTCGAGGAGGAACAGATGGAAGCCGTAGGGCGACTCGACCACGACCGAGATCTGGCCCGGCTCGAGCTCGAACGCGCGGTCGAACGCCTCGGGCATCTGGCCCTTCGAGAACGGCGGCAACGCCCCGCCGTCCGCGGCTTCTGGCCCGATGCTGTTGGCGCGCGCCAGCTCCGCGAAGTCCGCGCCCGACTCGAGCTGCGCGCGCAACTCCTCCGCTTTGGGCCGCTCGGCCACGACGATCTGGCGCATCTGTACACGCGCGGGTGTCATGTATTCGGCGCGGTGCTCCTCGAAGTAGGCGTGCAGCGAGCTCTCCGGCGCGCGCGCCCGCGCACCGAGATCCGCGAGCGCCGTGCGCTCCAAGATCATCTCGCGCCGGACCGACTCGCGGTAGCGCGGGTCCGGGTCCTTCCAGTCCTCACCGTGCAGGTCGCGCAGCCGCGCCTCGACGTCCGCGGGCGAGACTTCGATGCCCCGTTCCTTGGCGTGATTCAGCACCACCTGGTCGTTGACGAGGCGCTGCAGGACGTCGCTCGCCACGTCGTCGCGCTTGGCGCTCGGATCGTCGTCCGTGCGCTCGTCGACCAGGCGCCGCAGCTCCGCGGCGGGGATCTTCGTGCCGTCGACCTCCGCGGCCCAGCCGTCGTCGCCCGAGCGCGAGCCGCAGGCGAGCGCGAGCACAGCGGCCAGGAGCACGCTGGTGGTCTTCATGGGCTTTCGCGCTCCTCATGCGGCGGGGGAGTTTCGGGCACGAGAAGTTCCACGAGCGCGAGGCTCTCGGCCAGGGCATCGCCCGAGTTGCGCAGGCGCAGCCCGAGCCGGCGGTCGGGATACGCGCGCAGCTGCGCTCCTGGCTGTCCGATCATGCGCACGATCCGGGTCGGATCGATCTGCGCGCGCTCGCCCACCTGGAACAAGAGCTCGCCGTTCTTGACCTCGACCGAGGTCACGCCGATGCGGCGGCAGCGGATCTTCAGGCGAATCACCTCGAGCAGGTTCCGCGCCTCGACCGGCAGCGGGCCGAAGCGGTCGAGCAAGTCGCCGCGCAGCGCGCCGAGCTCGGCGTCGTCGCGCGCGCCGGAGAGCTGCTTGTACAGCGCGAGCCGCTGACTCACCTCGGGCACGTAGCTCTCGGGCAGCAGGGCGGCCTGCGGAAGGCGAATCTCGGGCTCGATCGCTTCCGGCTCCTCCTGACCGCGCAGCCGGGCGATCGCCTGCTCGAGCATCTCCATGTACAGGTCGTAGCCGACGGACGCGACGTGACCCGACTGCTCGCCGCCGAGCAGGTTGCCCGCGCCGCGGATCTCGAGATCCTCGGTCGCGAGCCGAAAGCCGGCGCCGAGCTCCGACAGATCCTGGATCGCCTCGATGCGCCGCTGCGCCTCCTCACTCACTTGTCCCGACGCCGGCAACAGCAGATAGGCGTACGCGCGTCGGTTGCTGCGCCCGACCCGGCCGCGCAGCTGGTAGAGCTGCGCGAGCCCGAACATCTCGGCGCGGTGAATCAGGATCGTGTTCGCGTTGGGGATGTCCAGGCCGGACTCGATGATCGCCGTGCACACGAGCACGTCGAACTCGCGGCGCAAGAACGCGAGCATCGTCTTCTCGAGGGCCGCCCCCGACATCTGCCCGTGCGCGACGACGATGCGCGCCGCCGGCACGACGCGGCGCAGATAGTCCGCGATCTCGTCGATCGTCTCGATGCGGTTGTGCACGAAGAACACCTGGCCGCCGCGGCGCAGCTCGCGGTCGACCGCTTCGCGAATCAGCTCCTCCGAGACGCGCGCCACCTGCGTGCGCACCGCGATGCGGTCCGGCGGCGGGGTCTGCAGCACCGAGAGATCCCGCATGCCGGAGAACGCCATCTGCAACGTGCGCGGGATCGGCGTCGCGGTCAGCGTGAGCACGTCGACGAGTTTCTTCAGCTGCTTCAGGCGCTCCTTGTGCGCCACGCCGAAGCGGTGCTCCTCGTCGACGATCAACAGGCCGAGGTTGCGAAACACCACGTCCTTCGAGAGCAGCCGGTGCGTGCCGACGACCACGTCGATCTTGCCGGACGCGAGGCCCTCGCGGACTTCCTTCACTTGCTTCGGGCTCGACAGGCGCGAGAGCGCGCCGACCGCGACCGCGGTCGAGGCGAAGCGCTCGCGCAGTGTCTCGAAATGCTGCTGACACAGCACGGTGGTGGGCACGAGGAAGGCGACTTGCTTGCCGCCGGACGCGGCGAGATAGGCCGCGCGGCAGGCGACCTCGGTCTTGCCGAAGCCGACGTCGCCGCACACGAGCCGGTCCATCGGACGCGCGCGCTGCATGTCGCCGAGCACGTCGTCGACGGCTTTGCGCTGGTCCGGCGTGTCCTCGTAGCGGAAGCGCGCCTCGAACTCCTCGTACGCGGCGTCGGGCGGGGCGAACGCGAAGCCCGGGAGCTGCTCGCGCGCCGCGATCACCGTGAGTAGCTCCTCCGCCATCTCGCGCACCGCGCGCTTCACGCGCGCCTTGGTCTTCAGCCACGTCTGGCCGCCGAGCCGATCGAGCGCGGGGGTGGCGTCGTCGGCGGCGCCGTAGCGCTGCACCTGGCCGAGCCGAGACACGGGCACGTACAGCTTGTCGCCCCTGTCGTAGAGCAAGAGCAGGAACTCCTGCTCGCCACCGGCCAGCGGCAGGCGAGTGAGTCCGCCGAAGCGGCCGATGCCGTGCTCGGCGTGCACCAGAAGCTCGCCCTCCTGGATCTGCGCGAGCCGCTCGACCGCGCTCGACTGTCGGGTGACTCGCAGCGGGCGCCGCTGCTGGCGCTCGCCGAAGACGTTCTGCTCGGTGACGACGACGACGGAGTCGTCGGGCAGCTCGAAGCCGTCGGCCAGCGGCGAGACGACGACGTCGATCGCGCCCGGCTCTGGGAACGCGGGCCAGCCGGCCTCCGGCGTCTGCGCGCGCAGCGGCAGCTCGAGGCCGTAGTCGCGCAGGATGTCGACCAGGCGCTCGGCGGCGGCGAGCGAGGGCGAAGTGAGTCGCACGCTGCGCTTGCCCTCGGTCCAGCCGGCGATCCGCTGCGTCAGCGGCTCGAGCGCGCGGCCGCTGCCGCGCTGCTCCTCGATCTCGCGCCGCAGCTCGCGGTGGTCGCCTCCGCGGGCGTCGACGACCTCCTCGTCGGCGGTCGGGTCGACCACGCCGATCGGGTCGAGCAACACCGGTCGGTGTTGCAGCACGCGCTGCCACGCGCTGTCGTCCGTGGTGTAGAGCGCGAGCGGATCGCAGACCAGGCGGTCCTGCGCCGCCGCACGCTCGTGGGCCGAGAAGACCTCGCCGATGAAGCCGAGCGCGCGCGCGCGGCCCGCCTCGGGGTCGTCGACCAGGATCCGCGTCGCCGGGGGCAGATAATCGAACACGGTCTCCATGTCGTCGTGCAGGAGCGCCTCGAGATTCTCTACGCCGGGCGGCAGGGCGCGGCGCGCGAACGCCTCGGTCACGGCGTAGATCTGTGACTCGGGGAGCTTCTGCCCGCGGCCCATGCGCCGCACCTCGTCGATCAGCGCGTCGCGGTCGTTCGGCAGCCGGTACGAGCGCGGCGGAATCGCGATCACGCGCTCGAGCTCGTTCTCGGAGCGCTGCGTCGCCGGGTCAAAGCTGCGGATGGAGCCGATCGCGTCGAAGTCGAACTCGATGCGCACGGGCCGCTCGAGCTGCGGCGGGAACAGGTCGACGATGCCGCCGCGCGCGCCGACCTCGCCGCGCTCCTCGACCAGGCTCGTGCGGTGGTAGCCGGCCTGCGCCAGCACATCGACCAGCGCGTCGCGATCCACGGAGAGACCGCGCTCCAGGTGAGTCACGCGCGCGCGCAGCTCCGAGCGCGACGGCGTGCGGCGCAGGAGCGCCGACCAGGAGGTCACCACGGTGAGCGGCGTCTCCGAGCCCGCCGAGAGCCAGCCGTAGAGCAGGCTCATCCGGCGCGCCTCGACCTCCGGATGCGCGGAGAAGCGGTCGTAGGGCGGGACGTCATAGCGCGGGAAGAGCCGCACGTCGGTGGCCGGCGAGAGCGCCCGCAGCGCGGCGGCGAAGCGCTCCGCGCGCGTCGTGGTCGGCGAGATCACGAACAGCGGCCCGGCGAACGCGGCGCGCAGGCGCGCCCCGAGGTACGCCCCGCCGGCGCCGCGAATCCGCCCGATCCGCAGAGTCCGCGCCCCGCCGAGCGCCCGCTCGATCAGCTCCGAAGTCCTCAGGTCCCGCTCCGTCCGGTGGTTAAACGCGAAACGCCCCGCCCCCCAGGGAGACCCCCGGGGGTGGGCGAGTTCCTATTGGACCGGGGAGTATAGGGAACGAACCGGAGGGGCGAAGCGAGAGCCGCCCCGAGCGTAGCCTGCAAGCGGGGAAGCCGCGCGCAGCGAGGCGCAGCCGAGCGTAGGAAATCGAAATCGGGACGGGCGAAGCGAGGGCCGCCCCGAGCGTAGGAAATCGGGCGTGGCTATAATGCGCCCCCCTTCCGCTGAGGAACCGCCATGAGCCTGGAATTGATCGGCCGCAAGCTCGGCATGACGCAGATCTTCACCGAGTCCGGCGACCGCGTGTCCGTCACCGTGATCCAAGCCGGCCCGTGCACGGTAGTGCAGAAGAAGTCCGACGAGACCGACGGCTACTGCGCGCTGCAGATCGGCTTCGCGGAGAAGAAGGTCAAGCACACGCCCAAGGCGATGCAGGGTCACTTCGCGAAGGCCAAGACCACGCCGAAGCGCCTGCTCGTCGAGGTGGCGGTCGACGCCAAGGAGCTCGGCAACTACGAGGTCGGCCAGGAGCTCACCTCGCAAGGCTACGAGGCGGGCCAGCACGTCGACGTGATCGGCACAACCAAGGGCCGCGGCTTCACGGGCGTGGTGAAGCGCCACGGCTTCCCGACGCGCAGCCCGTCGCACGGCAACCACGAGTCGTTCCGCCACGGCGGCGCGGTCTCGTCGGGCACGTTCCCCGGGCGCATCAAGAAGGGTCTGCGCATGGCCGGTCACTCGGGCAACGCGCGGGTGACTCAGCTGAACCTGCGCGTCGAGAAGGTCGACGCCGCGAAGAGTCTGATCTACGTGCGCGGGGCAGTGCCGGGTCATGCCGACGGCTTCGTGCGCATCCGGCCGACCGTCAAGGGCTGACCGCCGCGGCGCGCTACGACCGCAAGGACGCGTTCTATCGCCGCGCCAAGGACGAGGGCCGGCGCTCGCGCGCGGCCTTCAAGCTCGAAGACCTGTTGCGCCGCGCCCCGCGGCTGGCGCGCGACGCGGCGGTCGTCGACCTGGGATGCTGGCCCGGCGGCTGGCTCGAAGTGCTCGCGAAGCAGATCGGCCCCGAGGGCCGCATCGTCGGCGTCGACGTCCAGCCGACCGAGGCGCTCGCCGCACGGCAGGTCGTGGTGCTGACACTCGACATGTGCGCGCCCGAGTCACTCGAGCCGATCCGCGCCGCGCTCGGCCGCCCGGCCGACGCCGTCCTGTGCGACGCGTCGCCCAAGCTCACCGGCGTGAAGGACGTGGATCTCGCCGCGATCGAGGAGATCTACGCCGCCGCGCTCGGGATCGCCGAGTCACTGCTCGCGCCGCGCGGCTTCCTGATCGTGAAGGGCTTCCCGGGACAGGAGAGCGACCTGTTCCGGAAGCAATTGAAGCGCCGCTTCGGCGACGTGCACGAGATCCGCCCGGAGGGGAAGCGCACGACCTCGAAAGAGTTCTATTGGGTGTGTTCCGGTAAGCGCGTGGGCACCCTACCCACGCTCTAGCCAGCGGAAGCCGGCCTCCAGCGCCGCGTGGCCGCCCGTCTCCAGGATGTCGCCGTGCGCGACGGTGACTCGGTCGAAGTCCCAGGCGAGGATGCGGTCGATCGACGCGCGCGTGCCGCGGTGGTCCTTCATCACGGCGAAGCGGAAGATGCGCGACGGGCCGAAGCGGCCGTAGGCGCCGTTCACCCGCATCAGCAGCCGAGTCACGAAGCTC
>DATFUE010000539.1:0-2092 GCA_035261165.1 Myxococcota bacterium | reverse complement strand
TGGCAGCCGGGAAAGTGAGTGGGCTCCATGACGATGGGAACGATGCTGGTCGCGGTGATGTGCTTCGGGGGAGGGGTGATCCTCGCCGGACAGAAGAATGCGGCTGGGCCGGGAACTCCAGTGCCCGACCAGATCCGCGCGAGATGTTTCGTGCTCGTGGACTCGCAGGGCCGCGACAGGGCCTATCTACACTCGGATGACCACAGGGGGAGGGGCCCACAGATCCTGTTCGAGATGCTCTCCGAGAAGGGACAGACCGCGTTGGAGATGAAATGCGGTCCCGAGGGAACGAGCATCCAGCTCGGTAACGAGAGTCAGGGGACCTTGCGCCTTTCCACAGGTACCGAGTGGGGGCTCGACAACGGCGCCCTGATCGACATGTTCTCGATGCACGGTCAGCGAGTGCGCCTGAGCGCTGAGACTGCGACAGGCGGGCTCACAATCTGGCGTGGTGAGACCGTCACGGTGGATGGGAATACGGGCGAGTCGATCGAGCCCATCTTCCAGGTACCGAAGTAGCAGCGCCCGCCGAAGCCTCGAGAGGCTCAAGGCGTGGCTCGAAGGCTCTCGACCGTGATGCGCGTCGCCTCGGCCATCGAGACGCGTTCGCGGTAGCCGAAATCGCGCGCGGCCGGCCCGAGGTCGTAGCTGTGCGAGGTCGAAAGCTGCAGGGCGAGGAACCTCGTCATGCGCGCCTCGACGTCGGGCTTGGCGAGCGCCTCGAGCCACATCCCTGCGGCATAGGCGAGCGGCATCGGAAGCTTGCGCGTCACGGGCGGGATCCCTAGTGCGCCGAAGAGATCGTTGATCCAGGTCCAGAGCGCGACCGGCTCCGCTTGCACGACGAAGTACGCCTTCCCGGCGTGCGGCGCGGACTTCCCCAGACGGTCGGCGGCATCGAGGTGCGCCCAGGCGGCGTTCTCGACGTAGGTCAGCGAGACCTCGTTCGTGCCCTTGCCGACGATCGCGAGCTTCTTGGCGCGGCCGCGTTCGATCAGGCGCGGGAGGAGGTGCGGATCACCCGGGCCGAAGACGAGGTGCGGACGGAGGGCGCAGGTCGCGAGCGCGCTGCGGCCGTTCGCGGCGAGCACTATCCGCTCGGCGGCGGCCTTCGACTCGGGGTAGGGCGCGAGGAAGCGCGCCGAGTAGGGCAGGTCGTTCGAGGCGTTCACGTGCTCGCCGCCGTCGAAGCACACGCTCGGCGAGCTGGTGAAGACGAGGCGCTCGACGCCCGACTCGAGCGCCGCGGTCAACACGTTGCGCGTGCCTTCGACGTTCGCGCTCCAGAACGGATCGCGCCCGAGCGCGATGCCGGCCCTGGCGGCGACGTGGAAGAGCGTGTCGTGACCACGCAGCGCCTCGTGGAGCGTCTTCAGGTCGCCGAGATCGCCGCGCACGTGCCGGACGCCGAGCTCTGCGAGCGCCCGGTGCTCGTTGCGCGAGTAGCTCGTGACCTCGTCGCCGCGCGCGCGCAGGAGCCTCACGATCGCGCCGCCGAGGAAGCCGCCGCCGCCGGTGACGAAGGCTCTCACGCGAGCTCGCCCTCGGCCCAGCGCTTGAGCTCTTCGCGTCGGATCTTGGCGTTGTGGCGCGCGTCGACCGGCAGCGACTCGCGGAAGAGCACGCGCTCGACCTTGGGCAGCGGGTGGGGGAGCGCCGGCGCGGCGTTGGCCTGCGCGAACGAGACGAGCTCGGACGGCTCGCGCCTCGGACCCTCGACGACGAGCACGGGGCGCTCGGAGCCGCGCGGGCCGACGCCGACGAGCGCGCTGCGGCGCACCTTGGGGTGGCGGTCGAAGAGGCTCTCGGTCGGGACGGGCAGGAACGTGCCGGCCGCGGTGACGAGGCGCTGCGACTTGCGGCCGCAGAACCAGAGCAGGCCCTCCGCGTCCTGGTAGCCGATGTCGCCCATGCGGTGCCAGAAGGTCGGACCCTCGACGATCTTCGCCGCGGCGGTCGCCTCCGGATCGTCGGCGTACTCGCGTGTCACCATTGCCCCGCGCACGCAGATCTCGCCCAGCTCTCCGGGCGCAACGCGGCGCGTGCCGTCGCTCTCGAAGAGCGCGATCTCGACTCCCGGGGCAGCGCGGCC
>DATFUE010000538.1:0-2290 GCA_035261165.1 Myxococcota bacterium | reverse complement strand
ATCGGCAGCGCGTCGTCCTCGTAGGCGCGGCTGGCGAGCGCCTCCTCGACGAAAACATGGCGCGGCACCACGCCGAGCGCGGCGAGCACCCGCTCGTCGCGGATGCCCTTGGTGCGCAGCCGGGCGACCATGCGCGCGCGGGTGCGCGCCGAGGTCATGCCGATGCCGGGAATCAGCGCTCGAGCCAGGCGCGTGCGCGCGGCAGCTGCGCCGCGTGAGTGAGGTCCATGACGAGCGGCGTCACCGACACGCGGTGGTTTTCCACGGCGTGGAAATCGGTTCCCGGCCCGGCATCGGCAGCCGCCCCCGCCGGTCCGATCCAATACGCGCTCTCGCCGCGCGGCGTGGTGAGCTTGATCACGGGCTCGGCCTTGTGGCGCTTGCCGAGTCGCGTCACCTCGAGGCCGCGCAACCGGTCCGGCGACACGTCGGGCACGTTGATGTTGAGGAGCACCGGCTCGCCGAACGGGCGCCGCGCCAGGCGCTCGACCATGTCGAGCGCGACGCTGACCGCGGATTGGTAATGCTCGCCCGCCTTGCTGGTCAGCGACACCGCGAGCGAGGGAATGCCGAGGAGGTAGCCCTCGACCGCGGCCGCCACGGTGCCCGAATAGATCGTGTCGTCGCCCATGTTGGCGCCGAGGTTGACGCCCGAGACGATCACGTCCGGCGTGAAGTCGAGCAGCCCGGTCACCGCGATATGCACGCAATCGGTCGGCGTGCCGTTCACGGAGTAGTAGCCATTCGCGCCGCGCCGCACGACGAGCGGCCGGTCGAGCGTGAGCGAGTTGGAAGCGCCGGAGCGATCGCGCTCGGGCGCGACCACCGTGACTTCGGCCACGCGCGCGAGCGCCTCGGCGAGCAGCGTGATCCCGGGAGCGAAGTAACCGTCGTCGTTCGAGACCAGAATCCTCACGCGAACGATTCTACCGTTCAGCGCTGTCTAAGCCGCGTGCGCCTTTGCCTGCTCGGCCTGCTCGCCCTCGCCCTGCCCGCGCACGCACGCCTCGACTACCGCGTCGAGATCGAAGCGCCGCGCGAAATGAAGGCGACGCTCGAGAAAGGGCTGAACATCGTCCGCTGGCGGCTCGATCCGGAGATGGATGCCGAGCGGCTGAAGCGGCTGGTGGACGAGGCGGTGACCGAGGCGCGCGAGACCGCCGCCACCGACGGCTACTTCTCGGCGCAGGTGCGCGCCGAGCTCGACGCCTCGACCGAGCCGTGGGTGGTGCACCTGCGCGTCGATCCGGGCGAGCGCACGCGCGTGGGCGAGGTCGACATCCGCGTCACCGGCCCCGCGGCCACCGACGGCGAGGCACGGCGGCACCTCGACAAGGTGCGCGAGAACTGGCTCCTGCGGCGCGGCCAGCCCTTCCGCCAGGAAGAATGGGAGACCGCCAAGCGCTCGGCCGTGCGCGAGTTCGCCGGCTGGCGCTATGCCGCGGCGAGCATCACGCAGAGCCGGGCCGCGATCGACCCGGCCGCGCATCGCGCCGACCTTTCCATCGAGCTCGCGAGCGGGCCGCCGTTTCGCTTCGGCGAGCTCAAGGTGAACGGCACCAAGCGCTATACCGATCGGCTGATCGAGAACCTGACGCCGGTGCGCCCGGGCGACACCTACGACCGCGAGAGAGTGATCCTGTACCAGCGGCGCCTGCTCGAGTCGGGCTATTTCGCGAGCGTGCAGGCCGAGATCGACGCGGAGCCGCGGCTCGCCGATGCGGCGCCGCTGCGCGTAGGGGTGATCGACGCGCCGAAGCATCACTTCGAATCGGGCATCGGCTACAACACCGACGTCGGTGCCCGCGTCACGGCGCGCTACAGCAACCAGGACGTCCTCGGCACCGCCTGGCGTTTCGACAGCTCGCTCAACCTCGACCAGAAGATCCAGAGCATCCCGTTCGAGCTCAATACCCCGCCGCGTCCGGGCGGCGTCTGGAACAGCTACGTCGCCGGCTGGAAGCAGCAGGACATCCAGAACGAGATTACGCGCGACTTTGCGCTCGGCGCGTCGCAAAACTACGGAGCAACCCTCGCGCCGACCTCCTTCTTCGTCTCGGCGCATTCCGAGGAGCAGCGCATCGGCGGCGCCGTCTCCGATACGCGCAACGCCGTCTACTTCGGGGTACGCAAGTCCTTCCGGCGCACTGACGCCATCGTCTCGCCGCGGCAGGGCTACGTGCTGTCCGCCGAAGTGGGCGGCGCGCCCAACGCGCTTGCCACCCAGCCCTTCCTGCGCGGCCTGGCGAGCGCATCGCTCTTCCTGAACCTGGCGCGCAGCGATGATCTC
>DATFUE010000537.1:0-7249 GCA_035261165.1 Myxococcota bacterium | reverse complement strand
AGTAGACCTTGCGGAAGCTCTCCGCCGCACACAGAGATGTGTCGCCCGGCCGGCGGAAGTGCGCGATCTCGAAGCTGTCGGTGACGATCGCCTCGACCTGGCCGCCGGCCAGGAGGGTCGGGAGCGAGACGTTGTCATCGACCGCGACGATGCGCGCCTCGGGGAAGCGCGAGCGCGCGAAGCCCTCGAGCACGCCGCCGCGATTCACCGCGACGGATTTCGGCTCCGCCGGCCCGATCCAGCACGGGCCGCCCTGCCCGACCGCGAGCGTGAGCCAGCCGTGCACGTCGCGGTCCGCCCGCCAGGTGACTCCGCTCATCGCGACGTCGAAGTCGCCGCGCGCCTCGCGCTGCGCGAGCTCGGGCCAGCGGAAGGGCACCCACTCGATCGGCCGCCCGAGCTCCGCCGCAAAGAGCTCCGCGACGTCGACATCGAAGCCCTGCCCGTCCTTCGAGAACGGCGCGTAGTCGCCGCTCGTGCCGATGCGCAGCGGGACCGGCTTCGCGCAGGCGAGCAGCGCCGCGGCGGCGAGCGCGAGGCAGCTGGCGAACCGACCGCCGCGTCCTGGTCGCCATCTCTCGACTCTCGCCATTCGCGCAACTCCCCCCCGGGCGGCGATGATAGAGTCCCCGCGTGCCGACCGTCTCGGAGAACGGGAGATTCGGCGTCGGCGTGCTCCTCGTCGCCGTCCTGGCCGCCGCCTTCGCGGTCGGCTTCCGCTTCGCGCTGAGCTTTGCGCTCCTTCACGTCGCCGGCGCCCGGGACGTCGTGTCGGCGATGCAGGCGGCACCGCTCTGGGCGCGGCTCGCGTTACCTGCCATCGGAGGCTTGCTCGGTGGGAGCCTCGGGTTGGTCCTCGCGCGGGGGCCCCAGGGTCACGGCGTAGGCAACGTGATGGAGGCCGTGGTTCTCGGCCGCTTCAACCTCTCGATGCGAGTCACTCTCCTGAAGTCGGCGGCGTCGTGGCTGGCGATCGCGTCGGGCGGATCGATCGGCCGCGAGGGCCCCCTCATCCAGTTCGGCGGCGCGGCCGGCAAGCTCGTCGGGGACCGCTTCGGCCTTCGTGAGGAGCAGACACGGATCCTGATCGCGGCGGGAACGGCTAGCGGGTTCGCGGCGGCGTACAACACGCCCTTCGCGGCGGTGCTGTTCGTGCTCGAGGTGGTCACCGGGGTCGTCGTGCTCGACACGATCCTGCCCGCACTCGTCGCGACCGCGGTCGCGACTGCGATCACGCGCGCATTCGTGGGCGAGGGCCCGATCTACGGCGCGCGCGCGTTTCAGCTCGGCTCGCCGCTCGAGCTGCTCGCGTTCGCCGGCCTCGGTGTCTCCGCGGCTTTCGGCACGCAGGTGTTCATGCGCGTTCTGTCTCTGGGCGAGGACCTGTTTCGCCGCAAACGCCTGGCGCTCCCCTGGCGCCCGGCGCTGGGCGGCGCGCTCGCCGGCGCGGTGATCGTCGGCATTCCCGAAGTCGCGGGAAACGGCTACGAGCCGTTGAACGCGCTGCTCGACGCGAAGTTCGGCGTCGGCTTCATCGCGCTGCTGCTCGTCGGGAAGTGTCTGGCGACGACCGCGTCGGTCTCCTCGGGCAACCCCGGCGGAGTGTTCACGCCGACGCTTCTGGTCGGCGGCGCGATCGGCTTCCTCTACGCAGCTGCGCTCGCGGGCCTCGGCTTCCCGATGGGCCCGCCGGGAGGCTACGCGCTCGTGGGCATGGCGGCGGCTGCGGCCGCGACGACTCACGCGCCGCTCATGGCGGCGGTCCTGGTGTTCGAGCTCTCCGGCGACTATGCGGTCGTGCTGCCGCTGGTGCTGGCGACCGCGCTCGCCACGCTCGTCTCGCGACGCCTGCGCCGCGACTCGATCTACGCCGCGGAGCTGCGCGAGCGCGGGGTCGGCTGGGAGGTGACCATGGAAGGGCGCCGCCTCGTCGAGTGAGTCGCGGGCTAGCGCTTCGCGCCGCTGGTGATGTAGCGGCGCGAGATGGGCGAGAGATCGTCGGGCGGAGTCACGACTTCGACGATCGAGAAGCGCTCCGACTCGAACGCGGCCTGGAGCGCGGCTCGCAGCTCGCCGCGGGTGGTGGCGCGCGAGCCGTCGCCGCCGAGCGCGCGGCCGAGCGCGGCGTAGGGCCACGCGGGCACGTCGAGCAGCTCCTGCCGCTCGACGACCGGCCGGAAGATCCCCCAGCCCGCGTTGTTCACGAGCACACAGATGGGATTCAGCCCGTGCCCGGGCGCGTGCGAGATCTCCATTCCCGTCATCTGGAAGGCGCCGTCGCCGCACAGGATCAGCGGGCGCACGCCCGTGCCGAGCTGCGCGCCGAGCGCCGCGGGAACGCCGAAGCCCATCGACGCGTAGTAGCCCTGCGCGAAGTACATCCCCCCGCGCAGGCGCAGCTCGAGCCCGCCGAAGAGCATGTCTCCCGACTCGGCCACCACCAACATCCCCGGGTGGCGCGCGAGAAACTCGTTCAGCTCGACGAGCAAGTCGTTCGTCGAGAGCAGGGCGCCGGCGTTCTTCTCGAATGGCGTGCGCACCAGGTTGTCGCTGTACTCGACCTTCTCGCGAAAGCACGGCAGCACCGAGTCGGCGAGGCCGCGCACGAACTCGTGCAGCATCACGCCCTGGTACTGGTGGAACGAGATCGAGACACGTTCGGGCTCGGCCCAGATGCTGCGCTCTGCGGGCGCGATCTCGGGCTTGCGCCCCAAGTTGATGTCGGTGTGCTGCGTGCCGAGCTCGATCACCAGGTCGGCCGCGGCGACGCGCTTCTGGATCGGCTCCGCGCCGAACGGCCCGATCTGGATGCCCAGGTGCAGCGGGTGGTCCATCGGGAAGACGCCCTTCGCGAGCATGGTCGTCGCGACCGCGCACTCGAGCTTCTCGGCGAGCCGCAAGAAGTCGCCGTGCGCCCCCACGCGGTGCAGGTCGACGCCGGCGACGAGCACCGGGCGCTCCGCGCGCCGCAGCCGCTCGACCGTGTCGCGCAGCGCCTCGGAGAGCCGGCGCGGGTCCGACGTGGGCCGCGGCAGCGCGCCGTCCCAGTTTCGGATCTCCTCCGGGACGGGGATCTCGAGCTCGACCTGGTCGCGGCGGATCTCGAGATAGCCCGGGCGCAGCTCGTGCATCACGTTGCCGATCAGCTCGTGGATCTCGAGCGCGGCGCGCTCGGGGTGCAGGATGCGGCGCGCGTCGCAAGTCACCTCCTGGAACACGCGCCACTGCGAGTCGAGTGACTTCACCTGGTGGTGGATGCTCGACATACTCGCCTCGACCGCGCCCGGTCCGCCCGAGATGACGAGCAGCGGCACGCGCTCCGCGTAGGCCCCGGCGACCGGGTTCACGATGTTGTGGCCACCCGCGCCGTAGGTCACGCAGATCACGCCCAGGCGGCGAGTCGCGCGCGCGTAGCCGTCCGCCGCGAACCCCACCGCCGGCTCGTGCGAGAACGTGACGATCTCGAGCGCGCGGTCCCGCGCCAGGCTCTGGAACAGCCCGAGCACGAGGTCGCCGGGCAGCCCGAACAAGTGAGTCACACCCAGGCGGCGCAGATACGCGACCAGGAACTCGCCCAGCGGCATGCGCGCCTTCATGGTCACCGCGCGTTCTCCAGCTCGAACCAGTACAGCGCGGCGACGACCAGCGCCGACGTGATCCGTCCTGCGCGCAAGGTCTCGCGCAGCGCGGCTCGCGGAACCAGCTCCACCAGCGTCTCTTCCGTCTGTCCGTTCACGATCTCGGCCACGCGCTCAGCGCCGCGCGCGAGGAACGTCTCGGTGCGATTGCCGAAGAGCGCCGGGTTCGGGTTCACCACGCCGAGCGACTCGACCGGGCCCGCGCGGTAGCCGGTCTCCTCGAGCAGCTCGCGCGCCGCTGCGCTGGCCGCGGACTCGCCGGGATCGACCAGCCCGCCGGGAATCTCCAGGGTGACTCGCCCCTCCCCGTGCCGGTACTGGCGCACCATCACCAGCTCGTCCTGGGGGGTCAGCGCGACCACGTTCACCCAATCCGACGAGTCGATCCGGTAGAATGGGTGAGCCTTCCCGGTGTGCGGGGAGCGCGACGTCATGCGGCTCACCGTGAAGACGCGACAGTCCTGGAGGAGCTCGCGCTCCAGCTCCTCCCAATCCTTCACGTCGCCCGACATGCGACGATTCTAGCGAGGGAGGCCCCCATGGACAGACGACCGCTGGGACGAACCGGAATCCGCGTGCCCTCCTTGTGCCTGGGCACGATGACCTTCGGGGTGCAAGCCGACGAGCCCGCCTCGTTCGCGATCCTCGACAAGGCCTTTGCAGGCGGCATCGACTTCCTGGACACGGCCGACGTCTACCCGCTCGGCGGCGGCGTGGCGACCGCGGGCCGGACCGAGGAGATCATCGGCAACTGGCTCGCCGCGCGCGGCCTGCGCGATCGCGTGTTCCTCGCGACCAAGTGCCGGGGCAAGATGGGCGAAGGCACGAACGACGTGGGGCTGTCGCGCTTCCACATCCAGCGCGCGGTCGAGGCGAGCCTGCGCCGGCTGCGGACGGACGTGATCGACCTGTATCAGACGCACTTCTTCGATCCGTTCACACCGATCGACGAGACGCTGCGCGCGCTCGACGACCTCGTGCACGCGGGCAAGGTCCGCTACGTGGGTTGCTCGAACTATCCGCTCTACCGGCTCGCCGATGCAGAGCGAGTCGCGCGCGAGCTCGGGATCGCGCGCTACGAGACGCTGCAGCCGCGCTACAACCTGTTGTATCGCGAGATCGAGACGGAGCTCCTGCCGTACGCGCGTCAGGAGAAGCTCGGCGTGATCGTCTACAACCCGATCGCCGGCGGCTTGCTGAGCGGCAAATACCGCGCGGGCGAGGCGCCGCGCGACGGCACGCGTTTCACGATTCGCGGCGCGGGCGAGATGTACCAACACAGGTACTGGGATCAGATACAGATCGCCGCGGTCGAGGAGCTCGCGAAGGAGGCCGAGTCGCGCGGCATCGCGCTCGCCTCGGTCGCGACCGCCTGGGTGCTCGCGCAGGAGGGAATCACCTCGGCGATCATCGGTGCGAGCCGCGCCGAGCAACTCGACGCCACTCTGGCGGGCGCCGAGCTGCGCCTGGACCCCGAGCTCGCGAAGCTCTGCGACGCAGTCTGGTGGCAGCTGCCGCGCCGTCCCGTGGCCGAGGGCTACCGCTGACTGCCCAGGACCGGGGCAGACGCGCCCGCGAGCTGGGCAATCTCGTGAGATTAGCGGGGCGGGAAACGTCCGGATTGCGGCGCTCGTGGCATCGTCCTTGCTCTGCCGTCCTCCGAACACCTCTTACCTGGAGGAGGGAGATCCATATGCTCGCAATTTTGGATTCCACGAAAGTCCGGCGCACCGCAGGAGCGGTGCTCGGCTTTCTGCCGCTTCTGCTGTCGGCCTCGGCTTGGGCCGACGACGCGCCGAAGGTGATCGACACGGGTGACACCGCCTGGATGCTGTCTTCGACCGCGCTCGTGCTGCTGATGACGTTGCCCGGTCTCGCGCTGTTCTACGGCGGCCTCGTGCGCGCGAAGAACGTGCTGAACATCTTCATGCAGTGCTTCATCGCCGCGGGCGCGGTGGGTCTGCTCTGGATCCTGGTCGGCTACAGCATCGCGTTCTCCGCCGGCGACGGTTCGTACTCGTACTTCGGAGACTTCGCGAAGCTGGGCCTGGCCGGAGTCACGATGGACTCGATGACGCCGAACTTCGCGACGCCGCCGCGCCAGATTCCCGAGTACATCTTCATCATGTTCCAGGCGATGTTCGCCATCATCACGCCCGCTCTCATCCTCGGCGCGGTGGCCGAGCGCATGAAGTTCTCGGCGTTCCTCGCGTTCATCAGTATCTGGCTGCTCGTCGTGTACTGCCCTCTGGCGTACATGGTCTGGGGCGGCGGCTGGATCTACAAGGCCGGCGCGATCGACTTCGCGGGCGGCATGGTCGTGCACATGTCGAGCGGAACCTCGGCCCTGGTCGCGGCGCTCATGCTCGGCAAGCGCCAGGGCTTCGGCAAAGAGCCGATGCCGCCGCACAGCTTGCCGCTGTGTCTGATCGGCGCCGGCCTGCTCTGGGTCGGTTGGTTCGGGTTCAACGCCGGCAGCGCGCTGTCCGCCAGCCCGCTCGCCGCGCTCGCGTTCCTCAACACCAGCACGGCGACTTCGGCCGCGGTGATGACCTGGGTGGCGATCGAGTGGATCACGCGCGGCAAGCCGACGGCGCTCGGCGCGGCGACCGCGGCGGTGGCCGGCCTCGTTGCGATCACGCCCGCCTGCGGCAACGTGGCGCCGATGGGCGCGATCGCGGTCGGCGTCGGCGTCTCGGTGGTCTGCTACATGGCGGTCACTTACCTGAAGCCGCTCGGCGGCTACGATGACTCACTCGACGCGTTTGGCGTGCACGGTATCGGCGGCGCCTGGGGCGCGCTGGCTTCGGGCCTGTTCGTGGCCACCTACGGCACCGGCATCGAGTCCTGGGGACAGCAGGTGATGGTCCAGCTCAAGGGCATCGGCTTCACGGCGGTCTTCGCACCCGCGATGTCGTTCGTGATCCTGATGGCGCTGAAGTTCGCTTTCGGCTCCCTGCGCGTCAGCGACGAAGAGGAGTTCGATGGCCTGGACGTCTCCGAGCACAGCGAGAGCGCCTACTCCATGACGAGCGGTTCGAGCATGGGCGGCAGTCAAGCCGGTCATGGAGCCGAGGGCGTCGCTGCTCTCGCCTCCGCCCATCACTGATCCGATCGCAAACGAGGGAGACTCGACATGAAAATGATCAAGGCAGTCATCAAGCCGTTCAAGCTCGACGAAGTGCGAGACGCGCTCACTGCGGTCGGCGTCGAGGGGATGACGGTCTCCGAGGTCCGAGGCTTCGGGCGACAGAAGGGCCACACCGAGCTCTACCGGGGCGCGGAGTACGTGGTCGACATGTTGCCCAAGATCGAGATCGAGGTGGTCGTCCCCGACTCACGCGCCGAGACGGTGGTGGAGGCGATCCGCAAGGCCGCCAACACCGGCCGCATCGGCGACGGCAAGATCTTCGTGACTCCGGTGCTCGATGCGATCCGGATCCGCACCGGCGAGCGCGGCGAGGAGGCCTTGTAAGTGCGACCCGTCGTGCGGCTCGCCGAGCCGGGCGACGCAGCGGGCGTGCAGGCGATTTATGCGCCGATCGTCCGTGACACTGCAATCTCGTTCGAAATCGACCCGCCGAGCATCGAGGAGATGTCTCGGCGGGGCG